>DMXI01000140.1 GCA_003483885.1 Microscillaceae bacterium | reverse complement strand
AAACAGTCATAACTTTGAGTCTCCGATAGTGAGCGTTGATTTAGATGATGGTATAGGTTTGAAAATTTTCTTGTCTCACCTTTTGTTGATATTCCTGCTGTAGCATATACCCGAGAGAGTCTTCCCAATTCATTGGAAAAACATACTCGTCTACTGAGTGAATTCCAGCAACTTCGGTGGCCGTTCCAGTAAAAAATGCACTATCTGCAAAGCGTAATTCGTCAGGAGTGAAATGCTTTTCTTCTACAGTGATACCGTTATCTCTGGCTAAATCTATGATGGTACTACGGGTGATTCCAGGTAAGATATTGCCTAAAGGAGGAGTATAAAGGGTGCGATCTTTTTCAAAGAAGAAGTTTTGTCCCGAGCCTTCGGCTACAAACCCTAAACTATCGCAAAGCAAGGCTTCATCAAAACCCATTTGTTTGGCTTCTTTGGTTGCCAGTATTGAGTTGGCATACATTCCAGTAAGTTTTACATCCATTGGAAATGCCTTGGGATGAGGACGTTGGTAAGAAGAGAGCATTACCCGGCAATTGTCGGTATTGAGGTATTTGCCCCATTGCCAAGCCATCATTAATAAATGAGATTCGGCTGCGGGTTTCAGCGACATCTCGTCTGAAGTGTATACCAACGGACGGATATAAGCGTCTTTTAACTTGTTTTTTTCTAACAATAAGTAGGCAATGTGGGTGAGTTCTTCAACGGAATAGTCAAAAGGAATGTGTATTTTTTTTGCCGAATTGATCAGCCGTGAGAAATGTTCTTCGGCTTTGAAAATGGCGGTGCCTTCTTCCAGAGTCTGATAAGCCCTGATGCCTTCGAAAACGCCATTACCGTAATGCAAGGTTTGGCTTTTGAGGCTCAATTGGGTTTGGTCAGACGGCAAAAATTCGCCGTCTAAAAAAATGGTGGAGTGTTGTGGAGTCATACCATAGATAATTATAATGAATAAATATTTTCATAAAAAAAGCCTTTCTCTTGGTGAGAAAGGCTTCATATGTAGATGTACAATAGTTCCTTTCTCACCTGAGGTAGTGAATAATAATAATGACTAGAATTAGTAGAGAAATACAGACTTGTTGTGACATCGTTAAACTTTTTAATTTTTTAGTATTGTGATACAATAAAAAAAGCTGTTCCTACTCGGGGTAAAAACAGCTTCTTTGTTGAGTTATTTGTGATTTATTGTTGATATAGCCATTTCACCCCTGGTTCCTTTTCTAGGACCAGAATAATAATAAGGTTAATAATGACTATAATATTCTTCATTGCGTTGTTTTGTTAAATAATTATGTTGCAATTAAGCGCGAAAGGAAAATAAAAAACAAGTGCGTTGGTTATTTTTTTTGAATAATATCAATATAGTTCAGAGTTTCGTTAAAATTATCCAAATAGCTCAATGCTTTCTATCAATTCCTTTACGGCTCGGTAGCCAGTTTCAAGTGCTCCGTGTGCGGTACCCGGGTGCCCCCAGGCATTGGTGGCCTCACCCGCAAAAAAGACTTTGTCATCAATAGATTCTGCCAGTGAGATACGCTCTGGTTCTGAATTGAGCGACGGATACGAGTAGGCTCCTTTGATGAAAGGTTCTTTGCCCCAATCTATGATATAACTGTCTTCAAAGTTTTGGGTGGCCTTGCGGTCTCCAAAAACCTGATCTAATTCATGCAATGCTACATAAACGGCCTGATCTCCCAAACCACTTAAATATTCGGCGTTTTCGCCATTGATAAACCCAGTCAATATATGAGATTGGGTGTCTTTGCCCAAGCCAGTTACCCAAAATTCAGGTATCTTTCCACCAGGGTAGATAGAGCCCGTATTTTCGGGCCAAATGCGCTCTTTAAACTTGAGCAATATTTTCATACCACTATCAATCCCAATAGTATTAATGGCTTTTTGTTTATCTTCATCGAGTGGAGGCCAGAAAGCAAGGTCACCCGCCTTAAGTATTGATAAAGGTACTGTTACGATGACTTTTTGGGCTTTGTACTGCCCTTTTTTTGTTTCTATTTCAATCAGCTCATTGCTGGTATCAATCATTACCACCGGGCTATTGAGCTGTACATTTGGAATGACATCTTTAAAAGCTGTTTTGAGTACTTCAAGGTAAGAACTGTCCTTGAGGGTGAAGTTAGAGTCTCCCGAAGACCATTTATTGTCGGATTGAGCCATACTGAGCACTCCCAAGCGGCTATTAGAAGTACCATATTCATTGCCATACCAGGCGTTGAGCACATGGTGGTACAACAAAGGCACCTTCAATTGGTTGAGGTAATCTTCTACCGAAATATCTTCTTCGTCATAATCTTCCCAATGTAGGGTAAACTTATCTACTTGCTCGTACAATTCGGCGGCTTCCATTTCTTTGAGGGTGAGTAGTTTACCCTCAATATTATACAATGATTGCCCGTACTTTTCGGGACTTATAATGGCCCGCTCTTGTTTTTGAATAATTTCGTACCAGGCAGACTTTCGGCCGTGAATTTCTTCTGCTCCTAGTTCGATAGGAAAATCCGCAAAGCCCTCTAAAGCTCTTATGCGCCCTCCGATCATTTGCGAAGCTTCCAAAATAGTGTAGTTAATCCCTGATTTTCCTAAGATGTGTCCTGCGGTAAGCCCAGCCAGGCCTGCACCAATAATAATTACTTGCCCATCCCAAGGGTTTTCCAGTGAAAAACCATCTTGTAAAACCGGCATAATTTCATTTTTGTACATAAGTTTTTGATAAGTTGAGAACGTAAGAGGATGTTTAAACTTTGTCCCGATGAACCGGGATTTTCAATCTTCGGAGTTTAAAAAAATGAGTTTCGTGAGCTGATGAAGCATATTTTTAAGTGAATAGCCTAAGCTATTGATGCAAAAATTGCTAAAATCAGGGCGTGAAAATCGCTTTTTTAATCCAGATTATAATTTTTAAACATGCTCTAAATTTAAAATATCTTTTGATTGCTTAAAAACCAAACCTATTCTTCTAGTGAAAAAAAACAATATTGAATGTGAGCCCGTTATAAAAAAAGGTGAGTGAACCCAAAAACACAAACCATCCGAAAGAAAGTCTGCGCGTTAGTAAAATTCTTAACTAAAATTTTTCAATCAAATTTATTATAA
>DMXI01000064.1 GCA_003483885.1 Microscillaceae bacterium | reverse complement strand
AAATTCGGGATGACTCATGCTTTTCTTAAAGTTACCTTTTACTTTGATGACTACATCTTCATACTTTACATTATGAAACCTGCAGTAAGCATCAAGGTACTCGGTAAAGTATTTGGAGTTCATAAAGCCATCTAACCTTTTTGCTTCCAGTACTTTTACAGTTTGAGTAGCATTGATCCAGCCATCTGGGGTGAATATAATCTGCTTACCGAGATAAGTTTCCTGTAATAATTTTTGATCCATTGGTAATATTTGTGTTTTTAAAAAGTTTGATTTTTTGAAATTAGTATACCTCAATCCCGAGTTTCCTTCCAGCGGCATTGAGGGTTTGCACATCCAGTTCACTAGTTTGTGTGGCCAGCTCCTGGAGCAACTCCATCATACAAGTGTAATTCCCTAGAAATACTCCCTCATCATTATCTCCCATTTCAGCAAAATGACTTGTCATTACAAGACTAATCTTCATTAGCACTTGGCTCAGCGTTTTGCCAAAGTGAGTGTCATGGATGCTTAGAAGTTGTACCAGGGTTTCTAGGCCTTGGGTGATGGTAAGGACCTCGGCATTGTCCAGTTCTGCAAGTTGTTCTTTGAGCCACTGGGTGTTCTCTGTTTTTCTTTGATTCGTGTTTGTCATAGTTTTAGTGCGCTAATTGCTCTTTTCCTGAAATGCTTTGAGTATTTTTGATGTCAGAAGACTTAGTTTTAGCCTCAATCAATTCCGCGATGCTGTGCCCCAAGGTATTGATTCGGCCAATTTCACTGGCATGCATCTCTACTGCTTTGGCTCTTTTCCACATACCTCTAAGTTGTTCTGCAAAGGTTTGAAGCAGGTGAATGGGATAAGTTTCAAAAGTTGCTTGCTGTTTTTCCAGGTTTTGGAGTTGGTGATAAATACTATTGGATTCCTGCGTAGCAGAAATCAGGTTTTGTTTGGGCTTGGCCTTGGTACCTGTGCCTTGCCTCAGCATTTGTTTTTCTTTCTCTTCCTTTTGCTTATTTGTGAGCCACTTTTGATAATCTTTTGGGGTTTCCTGGAAGACTAATCTTTTCCAACCACTCGCAATAGACTCTTCTATCAACTCGATCACAAAAGTTTCCTCATAGCGAGCTAATCGAGTAAAGAGTTGCCGAATGGTTTGATTTGATCCATAAGGCTTTTTGATTTCTTTGTAGTAAGTAAGCCATTCAGACCATTTAGCCTTGAAAGCATCAGAGGTGAAGGGTAAAGGAATATTTGACTTGGTAGTCTTAGCAGCTTTATTTTTTGTTTTAGATTTAGTCTGAGTCTTATTTTGGGGCTTGGCTGTTTGAGGATCACCTGCGAAAAGGAGTTGTGTTTGAGGTTGAACTTGAACTTGTTTTTGAGATGATTTAGCTTTGTTTTGCTTGGCCATTAAATTTTTTGACCTTAAAGCATCTCTAGAGATACTATCTTTATTAAACTGATTATAGTAAGTGACTATAGTATATGGCCAATTTGGCGAGGTTGGTTGGCCAAAATGGCCAGCTACTTGGTCAATCTGGCGAGGTTCCAATCTGTCTAAGTTTACCCGAAGTTTGCGGCGATTACCATTAAAGTCTTCTAGAATCAAATAATGATCATCTAAAAGCTCTTTGATGTATCTACCTACGGTTCGGCTGCCAATATTCAAGGTGTTCGCAAAGTGTTCATTGGAAGCAATGCAGCCTAGCGGAAGTTGCTCTAACAAATACACTTCCATCAGTAAGTTTTACTAATAGGGTGTAAGTGGGCATCTAGCCAAATATCGGCCCGGTAAAAGAACCCGACAAACTCATTGCTGCCAAGTCTTCCCGCATTCCCTTCAGTAGGGCCAAAGCCCGCCAGGGGTGATTGTTCTTGAGCTTTTACTTGTTGCGGTTTCTGCGTCTGCGAATTCAATCTATGAGGATTCACTTTTGATATGATGTTTTGAATCTTAATGTGTTGGGTGATAAGCATAGGGGTAAGGATATAGCGATCCCATTAAACACCATAAAGCGTGTTTTCGAACCCTTAGCTTTGAGTTTGATAATTGATTAGGCGCTTTCAGCCAAAAGGAGGAGTTGGTTTTCCAGGTGCATGGTTACACTCAATGAATAGCTCTCCTTGCACTGTACCAAGTAAGGAATCAGTTCCGACAGGCCACCTTTGGTGCTTCGCTATAAATCAAAGATGAATTCTTCGTCTGTTGGGGTAATTAACTTGCTTTGGGTTTGGTGATATGCCTGGAAGTATGTTTTATGGGTGATGAAGTTAGTTTGGGTTTCGTCAAAGTCAGCAGCCGTAGCAATGTGTTCAGTGGGTATAAACTCCATTTTTCTCACCTCGGTATTGTGGACTTAGTAGAGGGTATTTTTATAATGACCCATGTACAAATACTCGGCTAAACGAAGGTGAAAAGCTTGGTAGAGTAAGCCGTTTAGGTTAAGGCCGTCGAGTACTGGCTTTTGCCAGTGCTCAATGGGATAAGTGTTTCGGTGGAGAATAAATTGCTGGATTTGTCCTGCGCCAACTTGGGGATAATTAACGTGTTTTACCCATAAACCCAAGTTGAGGTTTGGGTTTGTAGTTTGGATTGATGAAATTTGCATAATATTTAATTGTAACCCATTGCACGATAGTTTGACGACTGAATGTAATGGGTTTAATTTTACCATTAAATCTATACAGATATAGGGTGTCTTTTCACCCTTATTATTTTCAATATAACCAGTATTTATTCAGATGAATCTCCTACCAAGTCTTCTGGTTGAGTAATCTTTATACCATATTTTTGTAGGATCGGCAAAAGCTTTTCCGCTGATTTTAAGGTACATTTTCGCTGATTTCTAAGCATATCATGAACAAAATTTGCCCGTAAACCCGCCTCTTCTGCGATGGTAGACCAGTTTAATGCTTTGAACTCGTCTTTAATTTGGATTAATTTTTCGTTGTTTATGATGTCGCTGGCCACTAGTAAGTTGATTATGTTATGAAGAAATCAAAGTTAGGAATTTGGAGATAGTTTTGAAAATACATTTTAACATTCAAAGCAATGCTAAGTATTTTGAACTCGGACATCTTCCAGGCCTTTCTTTATTTCATCCAAAAAAAGACCATATTCAATCCAAAACTTATCTTCGGTTTGCACTGAAAAACGTCCCCATAAACTCTCAGCCTGAGCCAAGTATTGCCTTGAATTAAACGCTTGCTCTAACTGCTTCAACTGCTCATTCAAGCCAATCATAAAATCCAGGTTTTGGCTTAATTTTTCCTCAATTTGATTTAAATGCGCTTGCAGTTGCTGTTGTAGTGATTGGTAAAACTTATAGTACTTAGAGGAGCTGTACATTCTTCGGGTTGCCTTCTTTAAAATTCGCTTCGATTTATCACGAATTCGCTCCATTTTGTGACAAAGGCTCTGTAGCTCATCACGGTGATATGAAATTTCAGATTCCTGGGGATGAAAGAGAACATCTTGGTCCAGCAGTTTACTTGTTTCTAATATTTTAGACAAGGTATTTTGTTCTCTATCGCTAAGCGTAATCATTGCCTCAAAGTTTACTTGTAAATCTCGATATTTTCTGTCGAGTTTGAGTTCTTTTTTATACCCTATAAGTGAAGTAGTACTTTGCGAGTTGTAATGATAACTGTGGCTTGAGTTTGCTCTTTCTCCTGTGAATTCAATAATCCTTTTAATGACTATACCTAGAAAAGAAAGACCAAATAGTAACAAAAAATCAAGAAAGGTAGGTAGGGTTACATTTACCAAAAAGCGAATGAAAGCTACAAAGACTGCCAATATATGAAAGACACTCAAGCAACCTATTGGTATTTTCACCCAGATAGGTGGTTCCTCAACGTCTTCATCAGCCAAGTTATAAACAAATACAAATGATAGGGTGACGACGTTTATCAATGCTATGATAAAAATATTACTCATTGTTCTTAAAGTTTGACCATTATGCTATTATATACGTGCAAATGTCGGGTATGTTAGAAAGTAAAGCCCATATAGTGTTTCAATAGCCTTCCCTCTCCACTCATCTTGTACCCTTCCGAAAATAGACTATATTGCCAAGTATTTTTGCCAATACCATCCACGCATTATGGACATGTTTGATCATCCTCAAACCCATTGTATTTTGAACAATATCAAACGGATTGATGAAAATGTGAGTGTGGGATTATAAATTACGTACCCTCTTATCATGACCTTAGATCAATACCTGCAAAGATTTAAAAAACTTCACGTAGATCACTCTCGAAAAAACACCTTGGGTAGTGTAGCCCCTCATAAACCAGTACTACTCCTGAGTATAATCCAATTGATCGAGGATGGTGTGATTGAATCCCCTCAAATATACCTGACTCCAGAGCTACTGGCCACTTTTAAAGAATATTGGGAGCAACTTGCTAATCCAAAGTTTCATAGTGAAATAGCCGTACCCTTTTTCTATTTAAAAAGCGATGGTTTTTGGACGTTGGTACCGCATTTAGGGCAGGCTCAGGCACTCTCTGTAAGTAAGGGATTGAAATCGTTTAATCAACTTACCCAAAAGGTGGCTTACGCTGAATTGGATAAAGAGCTGTTTCGCTTGTGGCAAAACTCTCAACACCGCGCATATTTTCGGCAAGTATTGTTGGATACTTACCTGGATTATAATAAAAATAGATTTAGCACTAAAGTAGACTATAACCAATACATACAAACACTGGAAACCACCTATCTAGAAGAAGATTTTGAAACCTATCAAACCAGGTTGATAGAAGAAAATAGAATTGGCCAGAGAGATCACCGAAAAAGAGAAAAGTTCTTAGAAAAGGAGTTTATCCGATCTCAACTATTTCCAAAAACCATTTTGAAACTCTACAACCACACTTGTTGTATCTCAGGTTTGCAGGTAATAACCGATACATCTACTACTCAAACCATCACAATGGTAGATGCTTGCCATATAGAACCATTTGCCCAAAACAGAAATAATAGTATCCAAAATGGCATAGCACTTACCCCAACATTACACCGGGCATTCGATAGGGGATTAATTGCTATCGATGATCGTTATCGAGTAATTGTTGCGGATAACTTTCAAGAAAACACTGCCTCTCGTTATAACCTGAGTGGGTTTCAAGGCCAGGGGATTTTACTCCCTCCTCACGAACAATTTTACCCAAAGATAGAGGTGCTGAAAGCACATCAGAAAAGGTTTAATCTATAATTAGATACACTCATTTTTTTTATGAGAACTTTGCATTAACTCCCAATATATTTTGTAAGTTACGGTATTTTCCAATATCACTTGAAGCTTACAACCACATGACAACATCTCAAGAGACCAATCTAAAAACTTTCAAGCTTATAAGGTTACTCTATCGAAAGCCTTACCGAACCTATGAAGAGTTAGCCTATTTGCTGGGAACCACTATTCGTACCATCAGGCGATATTTTGATACCCTCCGTGAGATCGGGTATGAAATCAAGCAAGATTATTATCGTCGTCATTACATAGATATTGACATCTATCCAGCAGAAAAAGGAGTGAGTTTTACCAAGGAGGAAACAGAATTACTCTGGCATTTACTACAAACCGATGCTCATCAACATACCTTACAGGGAGACATATTAAAGAAACTGTTTATACCTCCTGAGTTTCACCCGATGGCAGATCAATATTTACGCTCTAACAATGCAAAAAATGTAGCGAAGCTTTCGCAAGTAATCAGAGAGAAAAAACAAGTAATTATTCTGGATTACTATTCGGCCAACTCAGATTCAATTACTGATCGCTTGGTAGAGTCTCTAAGCTTTTCAGAAAATTATCAGTCGCTTTATTTGTTTGACATTGAATCAAAAGATGAACGAACTTACAAAATTGATCGGATCAAAGGTGGAGTAGAAATTCTTGATACTCCTCAGACTTACAATAAACCCAGTAAACCTATAGATTGGTTTGGCTTTACGGGTGAAGCTCCCATTGCAATTGACATTAGATTGACAAGGTTTGCCGCCACTCTACTCTCTGAAGAGTTCCTTGGTACAAAGCCATTTATTATAGATACGAACTCGAGGAACGCAGAATTTCCGATGAGTTTCAAGGCCGAAGTCAGGGACTTTGAAGGCATAGGTAGGTTTATCTTAGGCATACCAGGGCAAACTCAGATAAAAAGCCCTTTATCATTGAAAAATCACCTCAATTCCAGAATAAAAAAATTAAAGTTTTAGTGGGTGGACACTATTTGTCAAAATCCACTTTTATGTTTGCTTTCAAGGAGCGAACAAGCTCTTATTCACAACTGAAAATCCACTACATATGCGTTTAAGATTAACCCTTAGAAGAATCTCTAAGGTTTGTAACTTACCAATTAACTATCAGTCATACATAGCCGCCAATATATACCGATTGATAGAAGAGAGTAGCCCAGCTTATGCCGCCTTTTTACACAATGAAGGCTATAAAGAAAAAAATAAAAGGTTTAAGCATTTTACATTTGGGCAATTACAAATCCCTAAAAAACTACGAGAAATCGAGCGAGACCGTATCTTGGTAAAGGCCGATAAAATAAGCCTGGAAGTTTCTTTTTTAGCCACAAAGGCATCAGAAAATTTTATCACGGGTGTTTTTCAAAAACAGACAATCACCATCACCGATAAATACGCCCATAATGAATTTGCCATAGACAAAATAGAAATGATCAAAGTAGCTTTTGAGGAAGAAACGGTGATCTTGCGCACGCTTTCTCCGTTAGTAATTGGCTCTCAGGGGAAGCAAGAAACAAATAGTACTTATCTATCACCCTTGGATAATAACTACGAAACGATCTTTTTGAGTAACCTGCAAAGTAAGTATCAGAGCTATGTAACCCAGATTTCTCCTTCAACTCCAGCTTCAAATGGAGTAACTCCCAAATTTGAGTTTTTGAAATTTAACCATGATAAACCCAAACTGGTCACTATTAAGCCTAAGCAAAACATCAAATTCAAAGGATACTTATTTGACTTTCGCTTGACGGCTCCAATTGAGATGATCAAGGTGGGCTTTTTTGGTGGGTTTGGTCGAGGTTGTAGTTATGGTATGGGAATGACCAAACTTATTGAGAAAGTAACTTCCAACTAAAATATTCCTCCCATGATCAAAGAATTTGTACAATTTACCGAAAACCTAAGCCATGAACTTAAAAGCAAAAACCTGAAAGTCAGAGAGGGGCTACATATATTGATCAAGCTCATAGAGGTAGACAATGAATGGCAGCTAGACATTGAAAACCTACAATACAGGCGATATACCAAGAAAATGATGCCTGATGAGTTCTTGAATCACTTCGCACCAGGACTTTGTGTATTTGTTGCCTGATGCCAAGAGAAGATTTTTTCGAAATGTTAAACGCTTATTTCTAGCCCAGGCCGGTATTCGTCCCAATCAACAAGACCGCATAGAGGGAGCACAAGTATTTGGGTTATATGCCGATTTGATTCAAAACCGCCGCAAAGATTTTATTGATCAGAAGGTGAGCTTGAAAACCATCCAAGGCATTTTGTCGCGGTTTGTATTTTCGATATTTGATGACGAAAAAGGTAAAACTCGCAAAAAGTTGCTACCATTTGCCAACCCGCAAAAATTTAAGCTGGAAGATGATGGACGAGATACGGTATTTGGGTATTTGTACCTGGATCATTATGCCAGCATATACGATGAAATAGCTGAGCTTAGGGAACAGCAATTCGATAATTTTGACCATTCCATCTTATGAAAACATCCATTACTCCTACCTTGGTTAACTTGTACCATGTTTGCCAACGTGAAATGTGGTTGCATGCCCATGGCATTCGAATGGAACATACCTCTGAGGTAGTATACGAAGGGAAGCTCATCGGAGAAACTACTTATGAGCGACGTTCGGATCGTTATACTGAATTGGATTTGGGAATTGCTAAAATAGATTTTTATGACGCTAAGAATCGGATTGTGCATGAAGTGAAAAAATCGGATAAAGTAGAAGTGGCCCATATTGCTCAGACAAAGTATTATCTGTATTTGCTTTATCAACAAGGAATTAGAGGTACAAAAGGGGTAATAGAATACCCTAAAAGCCGAACAACCAAGGAAGTACAGCTTACCTCTGACGACTTGGTAAAAATACCACAATTATTAAAGATCATTGAACAGATAATTGCCAGCGAACAATGCCCCAAAAGAATTACAAAACATCAATGTCAGGTATGTAGTTATTTTGACTTTTGCTGGATTGAAGAGGCTGCCTCTGCCTGATATGCTTCAACATTCTTCAACGTTTAACTATAACAGAATATGCCCAAAACCTATTACTTATTTAATCCCGGCAGGTTATCACGCCGAGACCATTCTTTGAAGTTTACTCCAGTAAATGAAGCTGGCAAAGAAGGAAAACCCAAGTTTTTACCTGTACAAGACATTGCCGAGTTATTTGTATTGGGGAGTTTGGATGCCAATAGTATGTTGTATAATTTTTTGGCCAAGCAACGTATTATGGTGCATTTTTTTGACTACTATGAAAACTATACAGGGTCTTTTATGCCCAAAGAATACCTACTAGCGGGTAAAATGCAGGTAGCTCAAACGGCTGCTTATCTTACTCCTAAAAAACGCCTGCCTATTGCCCATCAATTCCTGATAGGGGCGATGCACAATATGCTGAAAAATGTGAGCTATTATCAAAATCGGGGTAAGAATTTGGAGAAAGGTAAACTCAAACAATTTTATGAGGTTGTTCAGCAAGCAGACATTGCTTCTATTCCTGAGTTGATGGGGATAGAAGGAAATGCGAGGATTTGCTACTATGGAGCGTTTGATAGCATTATTGGTAGTTTCAAGATGCAAGGCAGAAACAAACAACCACCAGTAAATGAAGTAAATGCTTTATTGTCTTTTGGAAATAGCCTTTGCTACGCTTTATGTTTAAGCCAAATATACCATACCCAATTGAACCCTACGATTAGTTTTTTGCATGAGCCTGGTTTTCGTCGGTATTCCCTGGCATTGGATATTGCAGAAGTCTTTAAACCTTTATTGGTAGATCGGATTATCTTTAGGTTGTTGAATCAAAGGCAACTTCAGGCAAAACATTTTGATAAACGGCTTGAGGCTTGTCATTTAAATGATTTGGGTAGAAAAATATTTCTAAAAACTTGGGACGAGCGACTTAAAGAAACCATTAAACATAGATCGCTGGGTAAAAAGGTAAGCTACCGACAGTTAGTAAGACTTGAATGTTATAAATTGGCCAAGCATCTGCTGGGTATTGATCAGTATAGGCCTTTTAAAATGTGGTGGTAACCCTTAAACAAACACTATGTATGTAATCTTGGTATACGATTGTGGCGAAAAGCGGGTAGCTAAAATGCTTAAACTATGCAGACAATACTTGCACTGGATACAAAATTCGGTTTTTGAAGGAGAAATTAGCGAAGTAAAGCTGAAAGAATTGCTTCATAAAGCGAAGCGCTTTATAGATGAATCAGAAGATAGTATTATTATATTTAAGAGCCGCCAACAACAATGGTTGGATAAACAAATGGTGGGCAAAGAAAAAAATGAATTAGACAATTTTATTTAGATAGCAAAACCTCTTTTTATTTGTTGATCTCCATAAAAGTTCTTTGACGTGTTGATGTTTTTTTAAAAATAATTAGATAGCTGATAGCCAGATGTTTATGTTATTTAAATCGTCGGTGAGCTGTTCAAATTACAAATATTGTTGTATAGCCTCTAAAATAAGTTATTTAACTACTGATAATGAGTGAGTTAAAAGATCGTCGTTCTCTAGTAAAAATTACACTAATGGAGAGCGACGACTATTCTCTTTGTTTGGCTAGGTAAAAACTTGGATAGAATGCCCTGCACAATATTTTTTTTGACTATTTTCACGGACCCCAATTGTACCAGATAGGCATTGAAACGCGTTTGAGAAACCGGGTGCATTGAATTTATTGGTAACCCCAATTGTACCAGATAGGTATTGAAACACACTACAGTTTACAGTATTGGGGACATGGTAACTTACCCCAATTGTACCAGATAGGTATTGAAACCCAGCTTTAATACTGGAGTCAATGTCAATTGCTTTGACCCCAATTGTACCAGATAGGTATTGAAACGCTACTAATTTCGCTTATGGGCCAATTGAAACGAGGACCCCAATTGTACCAGATAGGTATTGAAACTTTTACTTTTTACTGCTTCTCTTGTTTGATTTTTAACCCCAATTGTACCAGATAGGTATTGAAACTGGAAATCGCTAATTTTAACTGTACTTTTCAGGTCCGACCCCAATTGTACCAGATAGGTATTGAAACATCGTAGAGCAAACGGGACCGGAACAACTCGTCTAAACCCCAATTGTACCAGATAGGTATTGAAACATTGTTGAGGTAAAATCTCTCGAGTAAAGCGTTGTATACCCCAATTGTACCAGATAGGTATTGAAACGAATATGCGAGCGCCGAAGTTAAACGAGCCTCTGAAACCCCAATTGTACCAGATAGGTATTGAAACTAAACTCTTTGCTAAAACCACGAAATGGCTGAAGCGACTCCAATTGCACCAGATAGGTATTGAAACATAAATGAATAATTTCTATCGTGGGCGTAGTTTGTACTCCAATTGCATCAGACAGATCTTGAAACTTGTGTTAATGTTACCTTTACTATCTTCAGACCTTTGATAAAGTCTTAACTCCTTAAACAGTTTGTCTTCTTGATCCATTATGCAAGTTCCTGCTTAATGTGGGGGTACCCAAAAATGCACAAAGTAAAGTTTCTGAAATTTTTGATTACCAAGTATAAATTGAAAGGCTTCTCGATACTTCTATATCTTCCCCTTTATTGTTCAGTTAAAAAATCGAGGCAAGGTTATTTTGAAAAAACTCGCCTTTTATAATGAATTCACCTTGAATATTCCTCACCGATATTAAACCTGTAACTTTTGAATGTTTGACTGATAATTTTTGGAGTTCATCAGTTTTTTTGATCCTTCGTTTGCTGTAATCGTTAATAAAATACATCAGGTTAATAATGTAGTTTACACATCACATTTATTGGTATGTGAACTGTTAAAAAGTATATGCATTATGAATACAATTTTAGAATCAGCTAAATCATCCGAATACAATTTGTATTCACAAGGCAAAGTTTCTTATGAGCAATAGAGAGATATTTTGTAGTAAATGAGCCAAAATAAATGGAATGCAAACAATGAAATGTTTTTAAAAATGCCAAGCTTAGCTGTTTTGCAAATAATACCAGAAAGAGGGAATAGTATAGATATGAAATAAGGAAATGCAGGGATATCTAATACAATTTGAACTTGCTAAAAAAGGTCACATCACATAGTTCAGCATAGCGCTACATATTTCTTTTAACACGAGGTAGAACTCGTTTTTTTCAGAAATAGTTATGAAACACTTTCAAAAATTATTGCTGGCAAAATAACCAATTCCAAATCAATTGTAAAATAACTCTTTATCCTTTCTAACAAAGAACAGGCGCTCATTTGCCTGAGTATTATTAATCTGGCAACAGGACTTTATTTTTAAATATCGTCAACAATAAACCCATACAAAGCAATGCAATTATTCGACTATGTTAAACTATTATTTATCGCTTGTTTTTTGTTAATAGGATTTAGTTTGCAAGCCACTGCTCAACCCACAGTAGTTGGCATTGAAATCAAAAAAGGAAATTTTGATTTTGCCCCAGCCTCAATAGAAGTTCCTCTTAACGCTTTTCAAATAGTACTTACATTTGACCAAGCTGTACAGGCGAGCAATAATACACCAATCGATAGTCCTGTAGAGGCTCTGGAAATGCTTGTACTCAAAGCCGCAACCCATTTAGATGCTCCTGATATATTTGAATCTACTATGGTTCAATCAATCCAAGTCAATTCTGGAGCGCCACAAAATTCTATTATTACTATAGACGTAGTATTCACTCAGGATTTGTTACCTGGACAAACTTATACTTTGGCACTTGACGAAACGAAAGTACTAAGTGCTATAGACGGGCAGTTTGCCCTGCCATACTCCAAACAATTTACTACTGCTTCGGCAGTGACTATTGTGCCAGGCATAGCTGCCATAACTCAATTATGTCAAGGTGAGGTTACTGAATTGTCACCTATTGTGTTAGCTGAAAACTCTAACTACAGTTTTGTTCCTCAAACCCAGGGTGTTCTTGAGCTTACTCTTGGTGATGTGACTAATTTTGAGTTTACAGGGAATATGGCTCAGGTTTCAGTTTTAGGAGGTAGTGGTGTAACAGCTTTAGTCATAGCACAAAATAATACACATATATCGATTCAATATGATATTGGAAGTGATGCCGCAAAAAGCCATGCACTATCCATTAGTGGAGTTAGAATAAGGTTCAAGGGTAACACTAGTGTTAATACTGATATTATAGCCAGTAATACTTCTGGACGTTACAACCTCAATGGTTTATATTCAGGGAACACCTCAGTGATATTAGGTACAGTAACTGGTAGAGGAAGTATTATAGATGATAGCCTCAATCCAGGAGCGTTGAATGGACCTAACTCGCTTTGCTTAGGAAGTTCAGCCTTATATACAGTTCCTCCTATTGGAGGAGCTACTCACTATGAATGGACTGTTCCTAATAATTTTCAGCCCAAAAATGCCTTACTTTTGAATGGAAATGTATGGCAAACTACTGAGAACTTTATCACCTTAGAAGCTATAAATACCAACTTTATGCCTCAGGTTTTGTCAGTACAAGCTACTAATAATTGCCGCAGAAGTGATGCTACTGCATCTCCCATACTGGTATTAAATGCTCAAGCTTCAACTCCAGCTGTCAATCTTAATTTTGAAGCACCAGGTTTGGGTATTATCAATGGCTCAGGAACAACTAAAAGCATTGCTAATGCATTAGATAGTCAAACTATCACCTTAAATACACCAACTTCCGGAACTGTGATTTTTTCGGGGCCAGGTATGGTAGGCAATACATTTCATCCTAATATTGCTTCTCTAGGCATTAATACCATTAGATATGTTTTTACCAATAACAACGGCTGCATAACTACTGGAAGTTTTATGATTGATGTGTTTGATGCCAGTGTTGCCATTAATAATTTACAAATGACATATTGTGATAATGAAGAAGCTGATCAGGAGTTTATGATAAAAGCCAGTATTAATGGAACACCAATCCTGACAAGCAATATTAGTTTGATGAGATTATCACCTAATCCAATGCCGATTACCAGCTCAGGTACTCCCTATCCCACAGGATTTGGCCTCAAAATAAGTACTGCTACTGATCATGTTCTGGTACTCAAGCCCAATTTATTAGGTACAGGAACATATCGAATTACTATAGATATGGGCTTAAACAATATCACCAGGGAATTTACCGTTAATGCTGCACCTAATCCTATTATTTTAGGAGCTACGGCTGCTTGTGCTAATAGTTCTTCTACTTATAGTGTAATACAAAATAACAATCATACCTATGCTTGGTCTCTTAGTGGAGGAGGCACACCATTAGCAGGTAATGGAAGTTCCATCACAATCAATTGGACTCCATCTGTTACTGAGCAGATTTTCACCTTAACAATGACCGAAACTAATACCGAAACGCAATGTGTTAAAACGGTAAGCCAATCCATTGCTGTACAGGCTCAACCAACTCCTGAAATTGAAGGGCCTGATCGTACTTGTGCCAATAGTACACAAAATTATCGTGTTAAAGGAGGAGCTGTTGCTGGACACACCTACCTGTGGGATGTAACTGGAGGAGTGATTAGCAATTCAACATCTGACCAAGTTACTGTAAGCTGGAGTAATGCCGCTTCTGGTGTAATACAGTTGATTGATATTAATGCGGAAACTTGTCAGGCTAGTGTAAGCCAAGCAGTGACAATTAACCCACCTTCTATTCCTATTTTTATAACAGGAGCTAATCAAGTATGTGCCTTGAGCGAGAATGAAAAATATACGATCAATCCAGTAAATGCAACGGATTTATTAATATGGGAAGTAGAAGGAGGGAGTATTATTGGAGGAAGTCAAAGTGGAGGTATTAGCAGAATTTCTGGGATAGGGCTTAGCGAGATAGCTATTAATTGGAGAGAAGATACTCAGGGAGTTATTACAGTAACCGAAGTTGATGCCAATAATTGTAATGGTACATCTCGTTATATGATCAGAATCAATCCTTTACCTCGTTTGGCTTTTTCTGGATTTTCTCCCCAATATTGTAATAACTCATCTGCCGTTTTTCTAACCCCAATCGTTAACGGAGATGCTCCTTTGCAGCCAGCAAACACTCGTTTTGTAGTGCGTGATGAAAGTAATGCTATAGATTTGTTCGTTTTAGCTTCTGAGATATTTTCTCCTCAGGAATTATTTGCTACCCAGGGTTCTGGTAACTATAACATGGTGCTTGAATACACTGATATCCATGGTTGTTCTAATAGTTCAGTTGCAGTGCCTTTTAGATTAGATAATGCTCCTCAAAACGTCCGATTGAATATTTCGCAAATTGATGGAAGTCCTAAGGTGACTTTTAATGCTGATGCAGATAACATTGACGATAACTCGCAGTGGCAATGGACCTGGCGGTGGGCAGGTGGATTCCAGGTAGCCAGCATTCAGCAAAATGATACTTTAAATTTGCTAAACACAAGGCGTCAGGAGATTACTTATTCCCTTAAGCTAGAAAATAATGTAGGGTGTGATGAAACTATAACTCGTACTTTTTTTATCGATTTTGGTGTTAGAGGCACTGTACTCAATAGACCAACCCTATTTAATGATCTTACGCGCCTAAATACTTTCAGTATTGATAGCTGGCACTGGGATTTTGGTGATGGCCAGACTTCTAATTTACAAAACCCAAGGCATACCTACAATCAGGTAGGCTCTTACAAAGTTACTCTTTCTATAACACAAGGTTTTATTACTTATACTTTAAAAAAGCAAGTCAATATTTTCCCATTAATAGTTGTTAATCCTGACAAGCCTTATCTAGCAACTTTTGACCAGGGTGGGGCCAATTGGACAAACTATGGTACTATAATAGTTGCTGGACAAATTATAGAGCGAAATAGCTGGAAATTACAATCCCTTGAATCAACTCAAAACATTACGGCTCAACCTGGTAACAGAGTGTGGATTACAAACAATCAAAATGATCCTATTTTCAGAGATATTAACAGCCATTTCTATAATGACGAGCAATCTTATGTAGAAAGCCCCTTTTTTGATATTACTGCGCTGAACCATCCTATGGTTAGATTTCGTTATTGGTCAGATATGGATCAAGGGTCAGATGGTGTAGTGCTACTCTATACTATTGATGATGGAAACACTTGGCATCGCTTAGGGGAAAAAGGAGAAGGCATTAATTGGTATAACCGAATATTTATATTAGGTAATCCAGGTAGAAGTAGTAGTACTAATACTCAGATAACAAGTAATAACTGGACAGGTTGGTCAGGGAATATCCAGACTACTGATAACTTAGGATGGAAAGTAGCCCACCTAAGCCTTGAGGACGTGAAAAGGAGCTTAGTCAGAGTTGGTATTACAGATCAACGAATCAGACTGAGATTGGCTCTGGGCAGTAATGGTGACACCCCTTCTGATGGATTTTATGAAGGATTTGCTTTTGATGATTTTGAGTTGTTAAACCAAAATCGTCAGGTATTATGGGAGTATTTTGGCAATCAAAAACTATCGCAAGATGATAAAACTGCCCATGAGGTTGCTACCTCACATGCCCAGGCAATCAATATCCATTACCATTTAGATTATCCAGCCAAAGATACCATTAATGAACAAAACCCGCATGATCCAAGCGGAAGAGCTTTTTATTATGGTATAGGTGACGTTTCCCGTCTGGCATTAGATGGGAAAATAAACGATCAAACAGACTGGGTATCCCAAGCGAAAGAGCGTTATTTAAAACGTATTTTGTTACAATCTCCTTTTGAAATAAATATTAAAAACCCACAGATTAACGGTTCTATATTATCAGTATCAACTACTATAAAAGCTCTTGAGAACTTTAACCAAAGCGTCATCATACAAGTGGTTGTTATAGATATCAATGTCACAATCAATGATACCATATTTCATAATGCCATGCGTAAAATGCTTCCAGATGCTGCAGGTACCTTTCGCAGTGATTCCTGGGTAAAAGGAGAGAGTCAAAAACTTGAATTTAACTGGAATTTTGGTAGTCTTGATCCTAATAGTTTTAAAGTAGTAGTGTTTGTGCAAGATTATATTACAAAAGAAGTTTATCAAGCTCAAATTTCCACTCAAACTATTAATCAGCGTGGAAGTAGTGGGGGAAAAGTTACCAGTTTGCAAGATTATCCTGATGCATCCAATATAAGAGTTTTTCCTAACCCTGTCTCAGAATCTCTTCATGTTTCTTTGTTGCCTGAAACTAATCCAGATAAAAAACTGCAATGGCAGATAATCTCTACACAAGGGCGGGTTTTGCAAATTGGAGAATGGCAAACAATAAAAAAAGAATCTTCCTCATTTGAGCTTAACCTCAAAAATCTGGCTCATGGAATATATATATTAAAGTTTTCTAATGGTTATAGTTTCAAGTTTGAAAAAAAATAAAACAGCTAAATGGTTTACTGTAAATGTGAGAGGAGCAAAAATCAAGAAAACAGGATATGTAACTTTAATTAGATAAAACCTATTGTCATGAAGAAATCTGCAATTTTATTTTTATACCAATCTTCTCTGATAAT
>DMXI01000569.1 GCA_003483885.1 Microscillaceae bacterium | reverse complement strand
AAAGCCCCTCTTACTCTCCCCTTGGGGAGAAACCGTCGCGGACGAACTGCTGCGAGTAACATTCCTCCCCTTGGGGAGGCTAGGAGGGGCTTAACTAAGATACTGAAAACATCAATAAAAACATGGAGAAAAAAATCATTAATTCTGAACACCCTACCTGTCAGGTATAAATTCCGATAAAATGATTTTTTATTAAAGAAAATTTGGTCGTATTTAATTTATGAGACAGCCTCAAGAAGTGTAAAAGTTAGTGAAAAGGGTTGTTTCAATAAAATATAGCCTTGTCAAAGCCACTCAATAATAACACCTAAGTGGCTTTTGTGCTTTTCGGGTTTTTATTACTTTAGGCATTTCAATACTACCTTTCAAATCAAAGAAATACATGCGAAAAACTTTATCAAACCTGATTTTATTAGGAATCGTGGTAGCTTTTGCTCAATGCAAAACCACCAAAATTGCCCAGACTAAAGTCAATATTGCTCCCAAAGCAACCCTCAAACTTAAATTTAAATCTTCTCGAGGCTACAATGCTTCTTCGGTAGTGTACAACCCCGATAAAAAACTATATTACTCGGTCATCGCCGGAAGCTATCGTTATCCTCTGGAGACATTCGATGCTCAAGGACAATCTATTCATCAAGAAAGAGCCAGTATGAGTACGCGTGGTATGTGGTGGAACCCGACTACCAAACAATTGGAAAGAAACGTGAAAAAAGGCATTGCGGCTTCTAAGCTTACCGCAAAAGGATATGCCAGTAGCGAGGGACTCAAAGTGGTGTTAGAAGGAGAATTGCATCAGCCCAATGGCAACTCTTGTGGTGTGTATGACTCTGCCAACGATGAAATTTTGTATTACAGCTACGAAAAAATTTATCGCTATAGTCGCAAAGATGCGCAGCTCATTTCTAGTTACTATCTCATAGGCTTACCCACCAATGGGGATAACCTAAACGCCAATAGTTTGATTTATACTGGGAAACCTGGGATGGAACTTGGTCTACTGGATTACAAGGGTAAAAAGGTGCATTTGTTTGATCAAAAAACCCGAAAATTTGCCAATACTATTGACTTGCCCGAGTCAGCGGTGACAAATAAAGAATATCGGTTTGGTTATGCTAATAATCACGTGTGGCTATACGACAAAGGCGAGCGCAGTTGGATAGGCTACAAAATTTTTGATTGATGATCATTTAAGTTACAACTATATAAATAATGAATCAAGATTAACGAATATCGAATTAGGAGAGGGTGTATATACCCATCAAGCATTCAATATTCGTTAATCGCTATTCGTCATTCAGAATTAAAACGGAGGTTCATCATCTGGATTTGCTGGTGGTGGAAATCCAGCCCCACCTAAGCCCTCATTACCCGCATTGGGATTAAAAGGATCAGGTCTTTCGCCTCCGCCACCATTCATATTAGAGGCATCGTTCTCTGGCTGGTTGACCTTGCTCCCTAAGGTAATGGCTCCTCCTGACATGTCAAACTCAGAAGATCCTCCCGAAGGAAAACCACCTCCCATGTCGTCCATTCCAAAAGTATCGGTCTCGAGGTTGTCAAACTTGGTATACTTTCCAACAAATCGTAACGGAATATCGGCCAACGATCCATTACGGTGTTTGGCAATCATTACCTCTCCTACACCCGCAGTGGGGTTTCCAGCCGCGTCTTCGGTAATTCCGTAATATTCGGCTCGGTATAAGAAAAGTACCATATCGGCATCCTGCTCAATAGAACCAGATTCCCTCAAATCCGATAGTTGTGGTCGCTTGTCTCCTCCCCTAGTTTCTACGGCACGACTCAGCTGTGATAGGGCAATCACGGGTACGTTCAGTTCCTTGGCAAGCTGTTTTAGCGCTCGTGAAATAGAGGCAATTTCTTGTTCACGGTTACCAGCCCCACCTTTACCCGTATTTCCGGTCATCAATTGCAAGTAGTCAATCACCACCATTTGAATATCGTGCTGGGCTTTTAGACGACGACACTTGGCCCGCAATTCCAAAATAGAAATGGCTGGAGTATCGTCAATAAATATGGGAGCTTCGGCAATGGCCCCGATCTTGGCATACAGCTTTTCCCATTCCCAATCGGCGAGTTGCCCTTTTTTAATTTTTTCACTTTCTAACTCGGCTTCTGCCGAAATTAAACGATTGGTCAACTGTACCGCTGACATCTCCAAAGAAAAGAAGGCCACCCCTTTGCCAAAATCTATGGCTGCATTACGCAATACTGAGAGCGAAAATGCGGTTTTTCCCATCGCAGGTCTCGCCGCCAAGATAATCAAATCGGAAGGTTGCCATCCCGCTGTTACCCGATCCAGTGCGGTCAATCCAGTAGGTACTCCAGTCAATCCATCTTTTTGATCTCGACGCGATTCCAGTTCACGAATGGCTTCTTGCATAATGGAACGCATATCGGCATAGTTCTTACGAATGTTACTTTCCGAAATATCAAACAGGGCTTGCTCGGCCTTGTCTAGCAAGGTAAATACATCTGAACTATCCTCAAAAGCATCTTTTTGGATTTCTGAAGCAATGGCAATCAAGTCGCGCTTAATGGCCTGCTCAGTAATAATACGGGCGTGGTATTCAATGTTAGCCGCTGAGTTTACCAGCGAAGTAAGCTTCATAATGTAGGACGGGCCTCCTACCATTTCCAGCTTGGCCATTTTGCGGAGTTGCTGGGTTACGGTGAGCATATCTACTGGTTGCGACTCAGAAAACAGCTCAAAAATAGCCTGGTAAATCTCTTGATGGGCAGGTTTGTAAAAGCTTTTGGGTTTAAGAACATCGATGACATCGTTAAGCGCATCTTTTTCTATCATAAGGGCACCCAAAACCGCTTCTTCTAATTCTATTACCTGAGGCGGTACTTTCCCCAATTGATTGGCAATATGTAAACTAGGTGAATTTTTCTTTATGGGCTTATTATTACTCTTGCTATTTTCGGCCAATTTTGTAAAAATTTAGGGTTTCAAAAAACATGTATCTCCTATCTCCCCTTCTCAAAAATTTGTATACCCTTGGTTGAATATTGTTTGCAGTGTAAATCTTATATCAATAGTATGGATAGATGTATGTTTATTTTGAGGCATACATCGATGTTGTTGCTTTTTGGGAGTTAAACAAAAATACATATTTATTTGGTAAAAGATGGGCGCAAAAAACAAAAATATTCCCGCAAAAACGCTAAGGATTTGGCAATGAGTCGGTTATTTTTTTCTAACAAAAAAACTAATTCATCTGATCAAAACTTAGTCAAAACTACACTAAATCACTCATTATTAAAGCTTTAAGCGAATAAAGTAGCCCTCTCAGCTACTCAAAAAATAAATTTGCCATAAGATACCTTGCATTGCATAGAACTTTATGTTATTTTTGTCGTAATCAAATAAAAAAACATTTTTTTTAAACCAATACTTGGTAATACATAGAACCTTTGATGAACACATGTAGTGGGTATCAAAGTTGAAAAGTTTTTAATCTATTTAAACGCATCATAACATTATGAATATAGAGAATACTCAAGTGCAAATGCGTAAAGGCATCCTGGAGTTTTGCATTTTACACATCATTTCACGAGGCGAAATCTACGCTTCCGACATATTGAAAGAATTGAAAGACGCTAAAATAATCGTAGTAGAAGGAACGCTTTACCCACTATTGACTCGCCTTCGCAAAGCCGACTTGCTGGCTTACAACTGGAAAGAATCTAAATTGGGCCCTCCTCAAAAACATTATACCCTTACTGAAAAAGGCAACGAATTTTTACAAAAGTTAAACATTACCTGGAACGAATTGGTGGCTTCTACCAACAAAATTATCCAGAATAAAAGAGAAACCATTGAGATTCCTACGCTTGAGGAAATAAAACTCAAGAAGAAATAGCACCGCTACAGAGTGGCTAAATACGCATATAAATTACCATAAACAGACGTAGCTCAAAACCATATCGCCATGAAAAAAAACATTAGTATCAACATCAGTGGGATCATCTTCTACATAGAAGAAGATACCTACGAAGAGCTCAAAAACTACCTTAACTCGGTAGAAGAATACTTTTCTTCTTATGAGGATAGCAAAGAGATTATTGCTGATATAGAAAACAGAATGGCAGAAATCTTTATGTCTACCCTCAAAGACAGCAAGCAGGTAATTACGCCAGAAGATGTCCAAAACCTCATTACTACGATGGGTAGCGTGGCAGATTTTCAGGCAATGGAAGAAGACCCTGCTTATCAGCCGGTGACTTCTAACCCTGTGTTTGCAGGAAGTACACTTGAGCTACAAACTGAGGCAGAATACCACGAGTCTTTAAAAGCGCAACAAAGTGCTTCGAAAGCTCAAAAAACAGGTATTAAAGAAAAAGAAGAGTTGGTAATGCCAGCCAACCAACGCCACACCATTGATTACGCTCCTCAATATACAGGCAAGAATCCACTCAAAACGACTCGCTCTCGTCGCTTGTATCGTGATGGTAAACATCGGGTATTGGGTGGTGTAGCTTCAGGATTGGCTCATTATTTCAACCTGGATGCGATGTGGGTAAGGCTCATTTTTATTGCCCTTACTTTTGGCTTGTTTATGGTGCCAGCCATTCCTATTGCAACCATCGTAAGCTACATCGTATTGTGGTTGGTGGTACCTTATAACAATAAACTGGAAGAAAATCCCCGCATCAAGCGGTTTTATCGAGATGGCAAACATGCCACTGTCGGAGGGGTAGTATCTGGATTGTCTCACTACTTAGGTATCGAGCTTTCTCTCTTACGCATTTTGTTTGTAATTGGTATATTCTTAGGAGGGTTCAGCTTGGTTTTATACCTGGTATTGTGGGTAATTTCTCCTGAAGCTAAAACCATTACCGATCATATGAAAATGGAAGGCGAACCCATTACCTTGAAAAATATTGATTCTACTGTTCGTAAAACCATCAACAACATCCCTAAAAACAAAAGTGCTTATACCACTACCAAGGCAGGGCAGATTGTAATGTTTCCTTTTAAAATGGCTGGAGTGCTCATCAATAGTCTCAGCCCTTTGATACGTCCATTCTTTGTATTGGCTTCCGAAAGTATTCGTATTGGAGGTGGAGCCATTGCTTTTATCACTGGTTTAGCTCTTACGCTTGGATTTACCGTAGCGGTAGTTGTTACTTTGGGTAACTTCCCTATCAACGAGGCTTATGTAGGTCCTATTCCTTTAAGATACTATTACAGTAGTATAGAAATGCCTGAATTACTGGCTACCAGTATCTATTTTTCATTTCTTATTCCAAGTATATTCGCCATTGGTATAGGGGTATCGCTATTATTACGTCGTTGGGTGATGCGTTCTCGTTTTAGCTGGACTATGCTAGGCCTATGGGTAGTAAGTTTGATCGGAGTAGCAGTTACCTTACCTCGTAATATCAACAACTTTCAGTATTCCAATTCGGTTGGACAAGTACAAGATTATACTTTTCAAGGAAATACCCCAGTAGTATTGGATGTAAACTGGGACAATGGTGAGGAAGACTTACGCCACCCTACCCTTACTTTGGTGGGTCACGCCGAATCTAACTTCAAATTAGAAAAAGATTATCTAGCACGTGGCAACAGCTACAAGGATGCTGCTAGAAACACCAAAATCATCGGTTATAATATCGAACAAAAAGGCGATATTTTATTATTTGACCGAGATATTACGTTAGGCCCCAATGCCAAGTATCGTGGTCAGCGAGTACGTATGAAGTTATTCGTACCCTTTGAAAAATCATTCGTACTTACCCGCAACATTCAACGCATTATCCACGCTCGTGGAGGGTACCGAAACATGAATGGGGAAAACCTTTGGAAGTTTACTGCAAGCGGAGAGCTGGTATGTACTACTTGTAAGCCTAAAGAAGAAGAGCCTGAACATTCAGGAATCATTGAGAGCCAAACCTCTTCTGAAAAAGGGGAGCGAGTTTTCAACATCAATGACTTTCAAGCATTGAATGTAGGCGGTATATTCAAAGTAGAAGTGGTAAGAAGCAACCAGACCTCTTTGGTGGCTAAGGGTCGCGAAGCTGACTTGGACAAAATTCAAGTAAAGCAATCGGGTAATGAGCTAAAAATTAGCCTTAACAACCGCCGCCGCTTCAATCTGGGTTCTAAAAGCATCATCTTAGAAATACGTACTCCAAGTCTTAGCCAATTAAATATCAGTGGGGCTTGCAAACTTGAAGCAAGCGGTTTTCAAGAAAATGAAATGATGTTGGATGCCTCAGGTGCCACTAAAATAGAACTGAGAAATGGAAATGCCAATAAATTTATCCTCAACGTGAGTGGCGCTTCTAAAATTAACGCGTATGATTTTAAAGTAAAAGAAGCCCGAATGGATCTTTCGGGAGCAAGTAAAGTATATACGCACGTACAGAATCGCTTGGTAGTGGATGCTAGTGGGGCAAGTAAAGTACGCTACCACGGTAATCCTAAAGTGAGCACTGATAACTCAGGGGTAAGCTCAGTAAGAAAAACTGACTAAATAATTCGTAAAAAATAAAGTTTCGTTTTGACTTCAAGTTCCTGGGTCGTTTTTGTCCATAGTCGACGGTCCACAGTCCACAGACGAAGGTTTTAAGTAAGATTCTTATATTTCCAACTTGTTGAAATCGAAGGGTTATTTTTTCAACCTTACTAAGGAAGATGTTCTTAAACCCACACTTGATTTGATACTAATTTTTTTAACCAATACACAACCATATAACCATTTTTATAGATAACTCCATATAAACCTGAAAAACCTAACTTAAAAACACTCGCTAGTAGCGGGTGTTTTTTTTTGAATAAAACCAACCTTGTTTTCTTTATTTCCTCAAAATATACCAATGCCTCCCCTCTATTGGCAAATGTTACCAAGTAAGCAGGCAAAACTTCTCTCCTTGGTTGTTGATTTGCAAAAAATACTACAACTTAAAAACCATTAGTAAAAAATAGCCATCTATTCAGGGATATTTCAGTATATTCATCAAAGCACTTTATTATTAATCAACAATACAAACAACACTATGAAACAAGTAGGGAAACTATTAGGAATCGTTCTCATTTTAGGTCTTGGGGCACTGGTAATTTATGCCATTCTACATTGGCTATCTACCCCACCTGGCACTTTTGTAGACTGGATGGTAGGCATTGCGGCCACTATTTGGTTGATTGTGATCGTAACTGTACCCTGGAATTTGCACTTTGAGGCAAAAGCCGTATTGCAAGACGCTCACCGTTCCAAAGAACGTGATATTCAGGTAGATCATCAGGAACTGGCTTATGCCCAAAAGGTCGCTAAAAACTCACTTTGGATTGCTCTAGGTTTACACCTGATTTCGGCTGTCGCACTTTATGCCTTGGCTCATTTTGAAGTAAGTGTAGTGGGGTATTTTGGCGCAGGTGCTACCCTATTGCTTACCCTCCTACGTCCTGCCATTCGGGCTTATGAGTTTATTTCGGCTCGCTTGGCTACTCTTAAGCAAGAGGTTTCGTTTCCTCGCGAGGATGTGCTCAGTTTGCAATATAAGGTACAGGAAATAGAAAGCAATTTGCAGTATTTACAACAGGCCCACGCGGATCAAACCAATATTCAGGAACAAAACTTTCAAGCGCATACCCAGCAATTAAGTGTTTTGAAAAAGGACTTGTCGGATTTGACAAACGCCAATGAAGAAGCACACTCAAGGCTTGCCGAGGAAACCCGTCATGCGGTAGCTCAACTCACCGAGGATGGCAAGTTTATCAATAATATAGTGGAGATTATTCGTTTTGTGAAAAAGGTGTAAAATAAGTAATGGTTAATTATTAATGTTTGATTAACTTAAAACATTCATTATTAGGGTTATGCTATGAACTACTCTACCTAGCTTTTGACTTCGTTGAGCTCATCACAGCAAGCTATAAATTCGGTTTTTAAAAAAACATCCTCACCGCCTTAGCTTGTGTCCTCACGAGCTGATCGAGACCTCCACAGAAGGTGTTTTTGAGGTAGCCGTTGGGGTAGTTTGTGAAGACACAAACTTAGGCGAAAAAATAGTTGGGTAGAGTAGCTATGAGCCTCCATACTAAACTATTTTTATTCTAATACCAATCCTTTGCGAAAATCCATA
>DMXI01000450.1 GCA_003483885.1 Microscillaceae bacterium | reverse complement strand
GTAGATGGTTTTGGAATTTATGAGGCCAAGAAAAACGAATTGATTGTATTGGACGATTTTGCTGCCAACAAAGCCAACAACAATGCCCGCCAAATTTTTGCCAAAGTGCCAGGACTTAATATTTGGGAAAGTGACTGTGCCGGATTGCAACTTGACATTGCTGCTCGTGGCTTAGGCCCCAGCCGGACGGCCAATTTTAATACCCGCCAAAACGGCTATGATATGAGCGCCGATGCTTTGGGTTATCCCGAAAGCTACTATACCCCACCTATGCAGGCGGTAGAGCGCATTGAGATTGTAAGAGGAGCAGCTTCGCTCCAATACGGAACTCAGTTTGGGGGAATGCTGAACTTTAAGCTGAAAGATGCTCCCAAAGACAAGAAAATAGAATTGAATTCTGAACAAACCGTTGGCTCTTTTGGCTTACTCAATACTTTCAACAGTGTAGGAGGAACCTTGGGCAAGTTTTCATACTATAGCTATTATCAATACAAAGAAGGTAACTGCTGGCGACCCAATTCTAACTTCAATTCCCATACAGCATTTACAAAATTGGCCTACAAGCCCAATGAAAAACTAGACATCAGTCTGGAATACACCTATTTGTATTATCGCACCCGACAAGCTGGTGGCTTGACAGACGATGACGTGAAAAGAGGAAATTTTGAAATCTCAAAACGGGGCCGAAACTGGTTTAAAGTAAACTGGAACCTGATGGCGCTGAACGTAGATTACAAGTTTTCGGACAAAAGCAAAATCAACATCCGTAATTTTGCCTTGTTTTCGCAAAGAGATGCGCTGGGAAACCTGGAAAAAATAGATCGTCTGGATAATCCCAATGAAAACCGTACCTTGATTCGGGATGTTTTCCGAAACTTTGGATCAGAAGTACGTTTTTTACAGAGTTACAACCTTTTGGGACAACGCTCTACTTTATTGTTGGGAACCCGGTTTTACCGTGGGCTCACCGATCGCAAGCAAGGTGATGCCAACAGCACCGATCGCCCTGACTTTTTTCATTTAAATCCAGACAACCTGGAAAACTTTAACTACGATTTTCCAAGTCAGAATATATCTTTCTTTGCCGAAAATATTTTTAATATCACCGATAAGTTTAGCATTACTCCAGGCATTCGTGTGGAGAATATTCAAACGTTTTCAGTGGGTACCTACAAGCAAACCATTCGTGACTTGGCCGGAAATGTCGTAGTAGAAAACGACTTTGAAGAAGATAGAGGAGTGACCCGTTCTTTTGCGTTACTGGGTATTGGGGCAAGTTATTATTTCGAAAATGAGATGAACTTGTATGCCAATTTCTCTCAAAATTATCGCTCTATTACTTTTAGCGATTTGCGATTGAGTAACCCCAACTTTTTGCTGGATAGCCTCATTACTGACGAAAAGGGATTCAATATGGACCTGGGTTTTAGAGGAACCCACCAGCATTGGCTCAATTTTGATGTAAGTGCATTTTACCTACGTTACAACGATCGTATTGGGGTGATCTTGCCACCTTCTACTACGCTGCTGTTCCGTACCAATGTGGGAGACTCCCGACACTACGGGGTAGAAACCTTTGTAGAAGTAGACATTTTGGGCTTGCTCAAAGGTAAAAATACACCCATGAATTTGGTACTCTTCTCTAATTTTTCTTGGATAGATGCCCAATATGTTACTGCAAAAGACAACGCCATCAAAGGTAGAAAGGTAGAGTATGTGCCAGAGATTATGTGGCGATCAGGGCTGAATTTCTCTTATAAAAACTTCAAGGCTACTTACCAGTTTTCTTATTTGGGAGAGCAGTTTTCAGACGCTACCAATTCAGTGTTTAACCCCAGTGCAGTTACGGGACTGATCCCTAGTTACTATGTAATGGACTTGTCGCTTACCTATACCTATAAGTTTATGCGGTTTGCAGCGGGGATAAACAACCTCACCGATGAGCGCTACTTTACTCGTAGAGCTGCGGCTTACCCTGGCCCTGGTATCATTCCTGCCACTGCGCGTAGCTTTTATCTCACCGTAGGGGTAAAGTTGTAAGTGTTTAAATAATAAAACCTGATAAGTGATTCATCGTTTTTTCGTGGCATTTATTAGGTTTTGTATAAAGTATCAATTTCTTTTACCATACACTATTTTAAAGCTTACAGTTATCCCGCCTTTTAGAGTATTGGCAAAAGCTCTTCAATTATCTATCATAAAGATTGTATTGTTTTACTAATCTGAACAAAGTATTTAATAATTAATTATATTGATTCTGCGTTTTAATTTAAGGTCTAGTTAACTAAACTTTTACGATTCAAACTTAACTTCTCCTTGTACTACATCTGTATATAGTATTGGCTGGTAGTATAGATTGGTACCTGGTATTGTAATATGTATCAAAGTATTCAACTATTGTTACTAATTTTGGTGATTACGGCTTGTTCGCGTCCTAAAAACGTGGAATTTCCGGTGAACGAACAAGCGTATGATCCTCCAAAAGTGGTAAATGCTACCCCTACAGCCCATCCTATTCCTAAAAAATTAGCAAAAACACCTCTGCGAAAGCCACAGGTACAACCTGCTGGCCAGCCAACACAAGTAAAAACAAACTTCGAGGTTGAATTGAACCCTCAAAACCTCCCAAAAATAAGTTATTTATGGGATGAAAAGTCAGGTAAACTCCTGGAGCGTAATCAAAGCGAGCCTCTCGATACCCCTAAATCTTATAGAATAGGTAAACCTAAAAAGACACTTGCTCAAGGCAAAATTGTAATCGCTATAGCTCCCATATCTACCCCATTGATGCCCTTGGTAACCAAGGATAACGATGTGTACGGTATTTTGGGGATGGGCCAGGATCAGGGATTGCCCAGCAACCATATTGAATGTTTTGTAACAGATACATACGGTCGCATTTGGATAGGAACAGACAACGGCTTAGTGCTCATAGAAGGGAATCAAATAAAGACTTACACCATAGAAAATGGTCTCTCGAGCAACCATGTTTCTTGTTTGCTGGTAGAAGATGATAAGCTTTGGATTGGGACTTATGCAGGAGGGCTAAACTTATTTGAAAAGGGATGCTTTACACACTATGGCGAGACAAATGGATTGTCCGACAATGACATAAACGATATCATTAAGGTGGGAAATAAGCTCTGGATTGCTACTTCTGAAGGACTTAATGTGTTAGAAAACGACGCGTTTACCATATATACAGAAGAAAATGGCTTGTCTAGTAACCAAATAATGTGTTTGCTGGCCCAAAATGATCGCCTTTGGATAGGAACTTATAAACATGGGTTAAATCTGCTGGAAAATGATCAAATGACCCAATATACTACCAAAAATGGTCTTTCCAGTAATTATATCAGGAGCTTGGTAAAAGATGGAGATAAGCTTTGGATTGGTACTGAATATGGCGGATTGAATCTCTTGGAAGACCAACAATTTACCCATTATACCACCAGAAGCGGATTGGTGAATAATAATGTAACCAGTGTTTTGAAAGATGGTAGTAAGCTATGGATAGGAACTATTGGAGGGTTGAACCTTTTGGATAATCAAGTGTTTACTCATTTTACAGGGCAAAACGGACTTACCAGCAATAGAATATTTCGGATAGGAAAAGTGCAAGGTCGTATTTGGATTGGTACCGAGAGTGGTGGCGTTAATCTTTTACAGCCTGGGCAAATGACGCACTATGGAGTAAACAATGGCCTCGCAGATACCTATATATCGAGCCTTTTTGAAGAAAATGGCCAAGTTTGGATGGGTTCTTATCTTGGATTGAGCCGCCTTAAAGAGGGGCAGTTTACGCATTATAATACGAGCAGTGGTTTGTGTCATAACTATGTATGGAGCATTGTGGGGAATACCAAAAAACTGTGGATTGGGACCTCTGGTGGGATTGATTTGTTACAGAATGACGAGTTTACGCATTACAATCAAAAAAATGGCTTGAAAGTGGACAAAATATGGAGCCTGATGGAGGATGGAGCGAAACTTTGGATTGGGTACAATGGGGATGGTTTTAGTGTATTGGCCAATGGTGAGTTTACCCATTATGACACTAAAAGTGGCTTATCTAACAATTATGTAAGTTGTTTTGCCAAAACCAAGGACAAGTACTGGATTGGGACCAATGGAGGGGGGATAAACCTCTTGGAAAAAGGTCGTTTTTTGCGTTATACCACCACAAATGGATTGTCTCACGATCAGGTGACGAGTCTTTTAGTCGAGAAAGGTCGCTTGTGGGTGGGTACTAACGGAGGCGGAGTCAACCTCATAGAAAATGGAAAAATAATACAATATGGTAAGAAAAACGGTCTTGCTGACAACAGCGTAACCCAACTGGCCTTGGATAGCTTGGGGCAAGTGTGGGTGGGAACTAATCGAGGGCTTACTCGATTTGTGCGCCAGAAAAATGGTACTTATGGTTTGCAGACCTGGGCAAAATCTGATGGATTCAAATTTATAAGTTTCAATGGCTATGGAAGCCCAATGGTAATAGATGCGAAAAGCAGGCTTTGGGCGAGTGTAGGAGAGGTTCTTACGGCGTTTCAATTACCTGAGACTGATACTATTGCGCCCCAGCTTTTTCTTACAGAAATTGATGTCAAACAAAAGCCAGTAAACTGGTTAAAGCTATCTCAGTTCAAAAATCTAGCAGATACCTTGTACACTGTTGGCAAAGATACCTTATTGGTAAGTCGTTTTCCTCCTGATACTTCCCGTCTCCATCGGGTGGGTATTCAATGGGGAGGAGTACAAGGAATCTTACCTTATTATTTGCCTAAAAACTTAGTGTTACCCTTTGATCAAAACCATTTGACTTTTCATTTCAGAGGTCTAAAGTCAGTAGCATCTGGAGAAATCACATACAGATATATACTCGTAGGCTTAGACGCCGAATGGTCTGCCTTTACCAAAGAGAATAAGGCAGAATACAAAAATATTCCTCCCGGAAAATACTATTTCAAGGTGCGCGCCAAGGGGCGTAACAATCAGTGGAGCGATGAAATCAGTTTTGCGTTTAAAATTACCTATCCTTGGTGGCAGTCCTGGTGGGCTTATGTGTTGTATGCAGTCTTAGCAGGGCTATTAGTATATGGATTTACTGCTTGGCGTACCAGGGCACTAAAAACCAGGCAAAAGCTACTGGAAGGCGTAGTAAATGAACGCACCACTGATTTGCGAGAAGCCAACGAAGAATTACGGGCCCAAAAAGAAGAGATTTTTACCCGAAATGAAGAGCTTCGTCAATCTCAGGAAGAACTGGAAGCCCAGCGAGATTACATTGCAAAACGTAACGAAGAACTGATCAAAAAGAATACACAAATTCATCAAAGTATCAAGGCTGCCCAAAATATACAACAGGCCTTATTGCCTTCGCAGCATTTATTTGCCGAAAACTTTAAGGAGTATTTTATCTTTTTTAGGCCACGAGATGTCGTAAGTGGCGACTTTTATTGGCTTAATAAAACCGATGATGCATTGTGGCTGGCAGTAGCGGATTGTACCGGACATGGTGTACCGGGGGCGTTTATGACTATGCTAGGTAAAAGCCTACTTGAACGGCTTATTAATATTAAAGGTGTACAAACCCCAGCCGAAGTACTGCAAAAACTAGACGAAGAGGTGATACGGACTCTTCGCCAAAAAGAGACGAATAACCGGTCAGGAATGGATATTATTTTGCTAAAAATCACGAAAAATAAAACCGTAAATGTGCAATATGCTGGGGCTAAAAACTCATTGTATGTAGTGGATAAACACCAAGATATTACCGTATACAAAGCAGATAGAATCTCTATTGGAGGAGTCAAGAGAAGGGCCGATGAGTTTACCAATCAAACTGTGAAAATAACAAGAGGCTCAACATTATTTTTAAGCACGGATGGCTATGAAGATCAAAATGATGTAGAGCGTAAACCCTTTACCAGAGGAGCATTAAGAACACTTTTACAAGAAATAGGCACATTGACCGCGGATCGACAATGTGAATTAATGGCCGAAACGCTGGCGACACATATGGAAGGCACCGAACAGCGAGACGATATTTTGGTGGTGGGTGTTCGGTTGTAATCCTACGAACGATTTGCTGAGTTTTACAAAAGTTAGGTTTGACTAGTTGTGCCTGGAAAGTTTTATAAATGTAATCATACCACTAGATATCTTGGCTAAAGTTGGCCGTGAGGACACGGCCAACGGCGCGGCCGCCTTCGTTTGTGGAGACACAAACGAAAGATGTCTAGTAGTATAAAATATAATAATAAAAGAGGGAATAAGCCTGATAATGAAGGGTGGTGTTTTTAGGGTATGCAACAAGAAAAAGTAAAACTCACCTCGTACTTTGTAGATAATCAAATCATCGAGATGAGTTTTAGATAAAAACCTGAGAAATCAGGCGTGTTTTTTTATAAAAAATGAAGGCGATTATGCTCCCACAGTGAGTCCTTTAAGCGCAGCCAGTACATCAGCAGGTTCTGCTCGTTGGGTGTAGTCAGCCGGGATAAAAGCGTACTGTATAGTGCCGTTTTTATCAACTACATAAGTAGCTGGCATGGGAAGCTCAAAAGTGCGATCTCCGTTGTGCTTAGGTAAATCTAAGCCGAAGTGATCATATAAATTTTGTAAATCGGCAGGCATTGTAAATACCAGGCCAAAACTTCGGGTAATGTTATTTCCTACATCGCTCAATACTTCAAAAGCCAATTTATTTTTTTCCTGGGTATTAAGCGAGTTATCAGGGGTTTGTGGCGAAATGGCCACCAACTGAGCGCCAGCCTGCTCAAAATCAGGCAATAATTGTTGCAAAGCCCTCAATTCCATATTACAATATGGGCACCAGCCTCCCCGATAAAACGAAATTACCAATGGCCCTTTTGCAAGCAATTCATCGCTGCTGGTATTGGTACCTTTTACATTGGGTAGGGTAAATGCCGGGATGGTATCGCCCACTTTTAGCGCATTGGCTGCAATGTTGGCCTCTATCAACTCTTGAGTAGCATTGGCCATGATCGCATTTTGTTCGTCTGTTTTGTTGGCGATTGATTTGGCCTGGTAAGCGGCAAGCGCTTCCTTTAGAGTGGTTTGCATGAGATTATTATTGATTTAATGTATGTACATCAAAACAACAGCAAGCTCTTTGGAAACGTTCCCTGGCTACTATTCAGTAGAACGTTCGTAACTAAATCCACCAGCTCGGGAGGTAGACCAAGAGGTAAACTTGACACTGATATAAATATCATCTTTGATAAGGTGTAACACCAAATTTTTTCCTACCACACTTCTGGGTGAGCCTACTGCTGCACGAAAAGGTTTAAAAGTGAGTTGATCTATATTGTCTACAGTACCTACCGCCCATTCAGTATCGGCCGGACTAGAATTTTTATTGGCGCTAGATTCTGTTTTTGCATTAAAAATCTGCCCCCCACTATTGCCTCGTGTAATCCACACATTATCAGTAATACGATCTTGGTTGGCTGCTTGGGTAGGATCTGCTCCAGTAGCTTTGGTAAAAACTAAATTGGCACCTCGCCAAATGGTTCTGGTATTTTCATTGACATCTGTTAGATTAATCGTGACTTGGGCGTTTTTTTCTTGTCCGTTGGCACTTACCTTTACCGTTGCTTCAATTTTTTGCCGAGTTTCAAAGTCAAACAACGAAGGCGTAGCCACTGTCAATTCACCCGAGGAGACATTGATTGCCAACGCATTGGCAGGATTTTGAGAAGTGATTTCAAAACTTACCGATCCCTGTGAAGCGGAACCCTTCACCGTTCCAAGCACTTGATTTTGGCTGGGGTTTTCATCAATAGTTGCGCTGAAATCCTCTGTGGTAATAGTGGTTGTATTTTCATTTACGTCTGTTAGATTAATCGTGACTTGAGCGTTTTTTTCTTGTCCGTTGGCACTTACTTTTACCGTTGCTTCAATTTTTTGCCGAGTTTCAAAGTCAAACAACGAAGGCGTAGCCACCGTCAATTCACCCGAAGAGGCATTGATTGCCAATGCATTGGCAGGATTTTGAGAAGTGATTTCAAAACTTACCGATCCCTGCGAAGCGGACCCCTTCACCGTTCCAAGTACTTGATTTTGACTGGGGTTTTCATCAATAGTTGCGCTGAAATCCTCTGTGGTAATAGTGGTTGTATTTTCATTTATGTCTATTAGATTAATCGTGACTTGGGCGTTTTTTTCTTGTCCATTGGCACTTACTTTTACCGTTGCTTCAATTTTTTGTCGGGTTTCAAAGTCAAACAATGAAGGCGTAGCTACCGTCAATTCACCCGAAGAGGCATTGATTGCTAACGCATTGGCAGGATTTTGAGAAGTGATTTCAAAACTTACCGATCCCTGCGAAGCGGAACCCTTCACCGTTCCAAGTGCTTGGTTTTGGCTGGGGTTTTCATCAATAGTTGTGTTAAAATCCTCTGTGGTAATGGTGACAGGGATAACATCATCAGTTTTTACACAAGCATAAAGAGTAAATAATGTAAGGCTAAGCGTGATAATTTTTTTCATAAAATGATTGTGAAATGTTTTACCAGTCTTACATCCTAATCTTGCAAAAGCGTTGCTTTGGCATTTTAGTAAATCAAAAAAATGTCTTTCATTCAAATCAAACAGATTGTTGCTTCCAAAAGCAGGTAAGCTCTACTTGTTGGGTATATGCAACCAGGATAAAAGCATACTGAGTGGGTTTATTTTATCAATCAAATAAGTAGCAGGCATGGGAAAATCAAAAGTGCGGGTTTCGCTATGTTCGGATGCATCCAAGCTAAAATCATGGTAGAGATACTGTAAATCAGCAGGCATTGTAAGTACTAAGCTGAAGCTTCGGATAATATGATTCCTCACATCGCTCAATACTTCAAAAGCCAATTCATTTTTTTCCTGGGTATTTAGCAAATTATCTGGGGTTTGTAGCGGGGTTGTCATCAACTAAGTACTATTCTCCCTGATCATTCTACTATACATGGTATTGAAAATGTCTTCACATCACGCTTGGACTTGCTTTGATTGTTATTGGCTAAACATATGCCTGATGTTGTAGGATTGGATGGATAGGGAGTATTAAAATTTGATGTGATCAGGAATAGGTGAGATAGGATAAAGGTAATTTGAAAGTAATGCCCACGAGTAGAAAATTTTATTTAGATTTATATCCTCCACTATCTTTTACTAAAAAACTACTTACACAATGAATATAGATAAATCAAAGCCTATTCTGGTGACAGGAGCCAGTGGCTATATTGCTTCTTGGATTATTAAAAAACTCCTCCAAAAAGGCTGTACCGTACGGGGAACAGTTCGAGACAAGGACAACAAAGCACGCTACCAACACCTGGTAGACCTGACCAAGAAAACCTCAGGAAAGTTTGAAGCTATTCAGGCCGACTTAATGAATGAAGGCGATTTTGACGAAGCAGCACAAGGTTGCGAAGTGATCATGCACACTGCTTCGCCTTTTATTCGCTCGGGTATCAAAGATCCAGAAAAACAGCTCATAGCACCAGCCTTACAAGGCACCCGCAATGTATTGGGTGCAGCTAACAAAGCCGAATCGGTTAAAAAAGTAGTGCTTACCTCGAGTGTAGTGGCCATTTATGGCGATGCTGCTGATCTTAGCAAAACCAAAAATGGCGTATTTACTGAAGAATATTGGAATGAAACCAGTACACCTACTCATCAGCCTTATGCGTACTCGAAGACCGTGGCCGAAAAAGAAGGCTGGAAAATTGCCGAAGCCCAGGATCGCTGGAAACTAGTCGTGATCAACCCTTCATTTGTGTTAGGGCCTTCGCTTACCAACCGAAAAGACTCCACTAGCATTGCTACTATGTTAGATTTTCTGAAAGGGACTTTTAAGCAAGGAGTACCCAAGGTAAGCTTTGGTATTGTAGATGTGCGCGACATTGCTGAGGCTCATATCGAGGCTGCTTTCCGGGAAAACGCTGAAGGTCGACATATTATGGTAGGAGATCATAGTTCGCTCAAGGGGATTGCAAAAAAAATAGAAGAAGCTTATCCTAAAAAATACAAATTGCCCAGAAATACCATCAACAAATTGATGTCTTATATGGTAGGCCCTATGTTTGGGTTAAGTTGGAAGTATGTGAGCCGTAATGTGGGTAAATCGCTCAAGTTTGACAACAGCAAAAGCGTCAATGATTTGGGCATTGATTACATCCCTTTTGAGCAAACCATTCGTGAACACGTAGAGCAGCTAGAGGCAGATGGTTTGGTGAGAGGGTGATTACTTTGCGGACTGAAGCTAGCATGGTTTTGAAGACCTAATGTTGCTACAATTTAAAGTATTCGAAGATTATATGGTTTGGCGTAGCGAGGGTTCTTTTGCCTGGTTTTCGATGCGTTGCGCAACCATATAACAATAATACCATATAGCAATTAAAAGCAGGTTTAGAATCAATTGCATCCGATCAGTTCTTTCAACTTTAGTTGATATTTCTTACCTTTAACTATCTCTTTAGAGTGTGTTTAAATTTTGTCTTCGGAGATCAAAATGATGATTTTTTTTGTACTGATGAAGTACATTCCCCGACTCGTCGGGATTTAGGAATTTAAGTGAATAGCCTGAGCTATTGACGCAAAAATTACTAAAATCAGTGCGGAAAAGGCACATTTTTAGCCCAGATTATAATTTTGAAACATACTCTTACTTTCAGCCTATCTAACCGTTAGTAAGTAGCATACAATATCAGACGATTACCATGAGAAAAGCAAACTATGAAGGGTTTCAGACCGAGTTTTTAGAAGCACCCACCACTTTTTCTGGTAATACCTCCCTTGATGATATTTCTTCGGATAACACATTGGCCACTTTTTCTTCTGTAAACAAAGCCCTGAAGGCAATGAATAATGGTCAAAAGAGGATTCGTTTGGTGTTGTATCGGAAGCGTTTAAGAAAGTTGCCTCCAAATCTTCACTTACTGTCGAGAGTGCCTTACCTAGAGCTTGATTTAAGCGATAACCCTGCTTTGAATTTGGTATCTGCTCTCAAAACTCTGGCAAATTTTCCTACCCTAAAGGCCTTGGATTTATCGGGGCTGCGGATGGAAGAACTACCGCCAGAAATAGGCCTACTTACTTCGCTCGAGCAGCTTATTTTATATAGCAATGGTTTAGAAAGTATCCCTACCGAAATTAGTCAACTCACCCACCTACAATACCTCAATTTACGCTCCAACAAAGTACGAGATCTTAGCCCTGTATTCACCCTGGCAAAGCTTCGTCGATTGATATTGCGTAATAATTTTTTTACCAAAAAGACTTTTGATCAAATTGAGCGTTTGTCAGCATTAGAGTATCTGGATGTGCGTCGCTGCGGTATCATTCGCTTGCCTCACCAAATCGGACATTTGACTCAATTGCGTACCCTGGAAGTAAGCGGTAATAACATCCGTCAGTTGCCCGACACCTTTAGAGGGTTGAAAAACCTTACCAAACTCAATCTCAACCAAAATGCTCATTTGGATTGGGGGCAGGCATTTACCCAAATGGCTCAATTGTCCAGCCTGACTGAGCTTGATTTGCGAAAACATGATTTAAAAGAATTGGTGCCAGAAATAGGGCAACTACAGCAAATAGAGATATTGAGACTCTCAAGCAATGTGTTGCATACGTTGCCCCAAGCATTGAACGCTTGCTCGAACTTACAATATGTAGACATTAACTACAACCCAGATTTAGATTGGAAACAAGCTTTACAAATTCTAGGCAATATACCGTCGTTACGCACCCTAGAGATCAATGATCCTTGCCTGGAAGATATCCCCTCAACGATTGGGCAGTTAACTAACATAGATAGCCTTACGCTACGCGATTTACCCTTGGTGAAGCAATTTCCGGCTCAATTAGGCAAACTGACGCAACTCAAAAGGCTAACGATTCAAGATTGTAAAGCCATTCGGCAGCTACCCGAAACTATAGGGCAGTTAGGCGCGCTTGAAGCGCTGGTATTGTCAGACTTACCTGAATTTGGGGGCGTATTGCCTGCATCTATCCAAGATTTAAAATGTCTTCGGCAGTTATCTATGGTTAATACCCCAGTGTGGGAGTTACCCAAAGGTCTGGAGGCATTGACGCATATGGAAGAAATTGCCTTGGGAGATTATTTCCAGGCTTTTCCTCAGGAAATTTGCCAAATGATGGGCCTTAAAAGGCTTAGTTTGGGCAAGTCGCCTATTAAAAAACTACCCACAGAAGTAGCACACCTACAAAACCTGGAGGAATTGGACTATGGCGAAGCACCTTATTTGGATTTGATTGATACTTTTACGAAGGTGGCTAACTTGAGCAAAGTAAAAAGATTACGTTTGAGTAAGGCAGATTTACGGACTTTGCCTAAAGAAGTTACCCAAATGACCTATATTGAGGAATTGGATTTGCGAGGGTGTTTATCGTTGGATATGGAGCAAACCAATGAGGTGCTGAACCCTATGCAAACCTTGCAAACTCTTCGATTGTTGATAAATGATCAGCCTTTGCCAATAAACCTGCCCTTGCTCAAGCATCTCACAAACATTCAAATTGATTATCCACCCCACCATCATTATCTGGATGTACAGGCTGCGAATTATTTACCTCTAGAGTGGGGGCTGTTTGAAAATACCTGGTTTGAAAGTAACACTGATTATTTCGATAAAACCAATGAATTTATTCAAGAATACGGGGCATTGGATTATCCCAAAGATCGGAAAATGTGTTTTTATGGTGGGTATGTGGGCAATTTTGACGGATTGCTTGAGTTTGTCGCAAATCCTTTCCGAAAGCCGAGCTTTTCGCTGGAGCGATCATTATTTTTCCTCACTGGTAAGATTGGGGGCTTTACCCAAAAAGAAGTCAAAGAAAAATTTAGTCAATATGGTATTCGGGTGAGTGGCAAAATCACGGCCAGGGTGACTCACGCCATTATTGGACGGCATACGAAACCCGAAATTTTGGGGCAGCTCATGGCCAAACCCATCGCCATTGTGTTGGAAGATTACCTGAAAGATTTTATTTGGTCACAAGATCAACCTTACCTCATGGCCGAAGAGACCACTGACATGACCAATCACGTCACCAGTTTGTTGATGAGCGAAGATGAAGGGAATTTTCAGTTGGCTTTGCAGATTGTAGAAGGAGGGGGAGCCAATGCCACCATTGTGACCTACTTGATGGTGATTTCGCTGTTTTATCCCGACAATGACATTCGAAAAGAAGCCCGGAAACTATTTAAAAAATATGCCCCTACCGACTTACAACAGCATGTGCGTACTCATTGGCGTACCAGCTTGAGAGATAAGATTCAAAGCTATTATTTGCGAAATTTGGTCAAGCACAATGAACTTGACGTAGGGGAATTTATGGTGATGCGTACTAGGGTGAGTTGGGCGGGTATTCGTTCCAATGTGCAGCGATCTTATCTGAAAGAAACGATAGATTTATCACAAATGGGGCTTACCCGATTGCCCGAATCTATGACCAGCCTCAAGAGCATTCGCAAAGTAAACTTAAGCATCAATCACCAATTAGATTTTGCCCAAATATTTTCGGTACTCAAAGAATTGCCCGCTCTTGAGGAGGTAATCTTGTCTAATTGTAAAATGAGCGAGCTTCCCGCAGAAATACTAGAGTTAAAGCAACTCAAAAAGCTAGACATTGCTCATAATCAGATAAAGATTCTACCAGGGCAACTGCAAAAGTTAGAAGGGCTGGAAGAACTTATATTAGACGGCAATCCATTGCATACTTTGGAACCTGCCTTTTTCCGACTCAATCAACTCAAAAAATTATTTGCCCGTAGTTGTGAGCTGGAGAGCCTGCCTGGCGATATTCAGCATCTGAAGCAGCTGCAGGTACTTGCCTTGAACAATAACCTGTTGAAAAACCTACCTGCCAGCCTGGAGCATTTAAAATGGCTCAAAGAATTGCACCTCAACGATAATGCATTAGAGATGCTTCCCGAAACGATGGGTTCACTGGAAGAATTGGTACGGATTAGTTTGAAAAACAATCGACTCAAAACGCTGCCTCAACAACTACGCTGGAGTAAGATTTATAAGTTAGATTTAGAGAATAACCAACTCAGATCTCTCCCCGAATCTATTGTCAATTGCAAATATTTAAACGAGATCAAACTACGAGGTAACCACATTACCTCCTTGCCAGATAGTTTGGCCCAGTTAACGACTTATTATTTTAACATTGATATTTCCCACAATGGCCTCACCGAAGTGCCCGAAGTATTAGGTAAAATCAAGCAGTTGCGCACCCTCAACCTGAGCCATAATAAACTCACTATGTTGCCAGACGAACTCAGCAAAGCTCAGCAACTGTATTATTTACGGGCAGCCAACAATCAGATTACCGAATTACCGATGGATTTTCATATGATGGTAAAACTGAGCAGCATCGACCTTTCTTATAATCAGATCAAGGCATTGCCCGACCAACTTCCGCCAGCTTTTCAGGATTCTAATGTCTACAGAGGCACTTTTTCGCTGTATGGCAATCCCATTTCATTGGAAAACCAAAAACAATATTTACAAAAATTTAAGGGTTTGAGATTTTAGGAGCAATTGGCTCGAGGTTGTCTGTTTTTGGTTCATCTAATTGATGTAAGATAAATACATATTTTGGAATAAAGTTTGGGGCTTGTCTCGATAAATTATGTATCTTTCTGAGAAGATAACTTTTTGACTACTAGCATCCATAGCACTAGGTAATCAGCTTAAGCCAACTGCTAAGTGTATTTTAAAAAATGAACGAATTTATGCAGGCAAGTAATGGAAATCCTGAGAATAACACCCACAATGTGTTGACAACTGACGAGAGCATTCAGGAACGTCTTTGGCTCGACTCAAATCTTACCAAATTTGATGATGTACTTCGGGAAAATTATGATAAATCGATTGAAGACTTTTCGGAGGCCATCATTACCTACCTGTGTACCTTGACCGATGCAATGCGAGGGGCTTTTTTTGTGATGAACTCCAACAAAGATCGGGTACAATTTAGTGGTGGATTTGCCTGTACTGAAAATACGATGAAAAAAACCGAATTTGAAGTAGGAGAAAGCGTCGTAGGACAGGTGGCCAAATCGAAACGACTCACCAACTTAAAAGATATTCCTTTTCAGAACGTATATTTAGATTCTTCGGCGGGGCAATTGAGCGCTCGGTGTATGGTAGTGGTACCCCTTATTTTTAACGAAGAAGTATATGGTGTAGTAGAACTCATCTTTTTGCACAATCTGGAAGATAAATACATAGACTTGCTGCATCGTTTAAGCCGAAGTGCCGCTGCCATGTTGCAAAGTATCCAAAACAACATTAAAACTAAAAAACTGCTCCAGGAATCCATTATGCAAGCCGAGCGTTTGCAGGCTGCCGAAGAAGAAATGCGACAAAACAACGAGGAGTTGGTGGCTACCCAGGAAGAAATGGAGCGTAAGAGCAATGAGTTGGAGCGTTTGCTATGGGAATCGAAAGCCAAAGAACAGGAGCTGCATGATATCAAAGAAAAACTCGAGAGTGAGCAAGAAAACTTTAGCCGAATGACCTCTTCGGTACCTGGGATGATTTTTCAGTACCAAATATATCCCAATGGTACCCATAAATTCCCTTATACTAGTAGTGGCATTGCCGAAATTTTTGGAAAAAAAGTAGGCGATTTTAAAAACGTAGAGGTATTCAAAGAACTAATGCACCAAGACGATGTGCAAACCTTTGAAGAAACCATTCAGCGAGCGGCTGACATGATGCAGGTTTGGCAATGGGAGGGGAGGTTTATGCCCAAAAATGGTAACGGTAGGGTAAAGTGGTTGGCTGGATCGGCCCGTCCTGAAATTCTGGAAGATGAGTCGGTATTATTCAGTGGTATTTTTACCAATATTACTCCTCTCAAAGAAAAAGAATCCTTGGTTCAGACCGTCAACGAGCGTTTTCAGTTGATCAATGAAGGTTCTACCGAAGGTATTTGGGATATGGACATCCCAGAAAACGAAACCCTGGACCGTGATACACCAGTGTGGTGGTCGGGGCAATGCAATGTGCTACTGGATTGTGAGGATGGGTTGTCTGAAAAATTGGGTAGTTTGTACGATCGAGTACACCCTAGTAGTCGGGGATTGTTTTTTGAGCATTTTCACCACCATTTGCGCAACTATGAATCTACCAAACCTTTTGAGAAATCATTCCGTTTTCGAACCCAACAAGACCGTTACCGCTGGTTTTTGTTAAGAGGTACCATTCGTCGCAATGAGCAAGGTAAACCACTGCGTATGGCGGGGGCTTTAATTGATATTACCCATTACAAAACATTGCAGAAGAAGATTGATAAGTTTAAAGCCAGAGAAAAAAGCATGCTGGCCAAGATTCATGAACTGGAAGATGCTACTTCTAAAGGGTAGTGAATACTATACAACAATGAATCTTTAAGCTACCTTCACATACCTGTAATTATTGTAGTTTTTATTACCTCGCACCACCATCATGCTCGACGATAAACAATTTTATGATTTAGCCATAGCCAAATTTGTAGATGTCATGCAATGGCATCAAGACGTGGCGCTGGAATCCTGGGCCGAAAACTTACTCGATAACCTGGTGCCTTTTGTAGAAGGGGTAAGGGCGAGCTTGTATGTGGCCGATCCAGAAGAACAAATCCTCACTTTTTTGACAGGATTTGCCCTGGATACAGGGGATGACATTAAACGGAAGATAAAATATGGGGATGACTTGATTGGACAAGCAGCCAAAACCCGGCAAATGATCCAAATAGAACCCCAACTCGACGAAGGAGTTATTTTAGAAACCACTACTACCCAAATTCCCATTCGCCAAATCTTAATTCAACCCATTATTTCCAATGATCAACTGAGTGGGGTACTGGAAATTCTGTTTTTTCGGGAGTTACAGCCTGAGTATCTGGAGTTTCTCAAACAAATCAATGCCAATATTGGGTCTAATCTCAACCTGCACATCCAGGAAGAAAAGCTGAAGAAGCGCAACAATGAGCTGGACAAAAAAAATAAACAAATCACCAGTAGCATCAAGTACGCCAAAAACATTCAAGATGCTATTTTGCCTCAACAAGATTACTTTACCCAAACTTTTGACAGTCATTTTATCTTATTTTTACCCAAAGACATCGTAAGCGGTGATTTTTATTGG
>DMXI01000247.1 GCA_003483885.1 Microscillaceae bacterium | reverse complement strand
TATACATAGAAGTGCCAAACATGACACTGAGCACTGCTACGATGGTTTGCTTTATCCGAGAGGTAAGATGAGTGAATACAATTTTAAGATTGGTAGTTTGTATCATTTTTACCCAATTTATTTATCCAAAGCTATAGTTTGTTTAGCAGTTAAGCCCTTGAGGATTTCGGCCCACTCGTGGTTACGAAGCCCCACCATCACTTGCACTTCTTCATTGTCTTTGGCCAGCAAAACCTTGTCACCTTCACGTAAGTATTTGGCAGGTATAATCAAGGCATTTTGCTTTTTGTTTACCACAATGTTGGCCTGCAATTGGGCACCTACCATCAGTACTTTTGGTTTGGAGACAAAATGAGCTTTTATCACAAAAGATTGCTCTTTTTCGTCAAATGAGGGGTAAATTCGAGATACTTTAGCCTTGAACCGTTGCTTTTTGTGGGTATTGAGGGCTATGGCCACCTCCTGGCCTATTTTGATACGACTGATGTCTTCTTCGGCTATAAATAGCTTTATAATGGTTTCGCCGCCACCCATTTTAGCCAGGTTTTGCCCCCGACGTACCAGCTCGCCTTGCGTCTTAAACTTGTCTAGTAATACTCCTTTGGCTGGGGTGTTGATGAGATAATCATTTTGGCTTTCTTGCTGAATTCTGAGTTGATTATGGGCATTTTTGAGATTTACTTTGAAGGAGTTCTGCAAATCTGCCAGCGACTTTTCCAGAATTGCTACGTTACTTTTCGATAGCTCATACTTGAGCTTCACATTATCATAATCCAGTTGAGACACCGCATTTACCTCTACCAGGTTGGCATATCGCTCGTAATTTTTCAGATCCAATATTTGCTGAGTTTTGGCCTGCTCAATCTGGATTTGTAACTGTACAATTTGAGGAGAAGTAGGTTTCAACTTCTCTTGGGCATCTTGGTAGCTTACCAAGGCATTGTCTAAGCGAGCCGATTGGGCTTCGTGTGCAATTTGTACCAAGGGCGCATCTTTCGGTAGTTGATCTCCTTGTTGAGCAAACATTTTCACAATGTACCCATCGGTATTGGCAGCTATGTAATATTCGTGGGTCATTGTAATATGTCCACTGGCAAATACAACATCTACCACATCCTTGCGGGTAGGTTGAGTAGTGATTGGGGTTTGGCAGCTAATCAAGGCATTGCCCAAAAAGATCGCTATTAGCAAATGTATTCTTCCCATAGGTGTTGTTATTTTCTCGATATAATGGTGGCTTGATAACCGTATAATTTTGACAAAGCACTCAAATACCCTTGTTCAGCCGATAGGTAATCCTCAAATCGGCGATAGTATTGCTCCAGGTTGATGAGGCCTTGCTGGTATCTTTTAAAAGAAAGCTTGGCGTTGGCTTTAGCCAAGCGAAAATTGTCTTGGCTTGCTTGTACCAGTTCTTGGGTATATTGATATTCTTTAAGCAGTGTAGCATCTGCCAGGGCTGATTTTTGTTGCGCTTGTTGCCAGGTTAGTTTGGCTTCTTGTTGGGCTACTTTGGCTATTTTAACTTGATTAGATCGCGAAAATCCAGTGAATATCGGAATACTCAAATTGAGCCCTATGTAGCTGTTGCTAGTCCAGCGATCAAAAGAAATAGTCGCTTCATTGCTAAACTGTTGCCTTCCCAAATAAGTGGTCAGGGAAAGTTTTGGCAGGTAAGCCGCTCGTTCCATCCGTACCCTTAAATCGTTTTGTTTGCTTTGTAAGGCATAGGTAGTCAATGACTTGTCTTGCCCCATATTGATAGGTAAAGCATTATTCGGAAGTGATAAAATCTCGGTCTGGGTAATGGTAATCGTAGCTTGGGTATCGGCTCCTAACAAGGTTTTAAGCTGTTGATAACATTGGTTCAACAATATTTTGTTAGAAATGCTTGTTTGGCGCAACTGATGAATATGCATGCGCGCTTGGTTGATGGCCAATTGATCAGTCACTCCTTGACGAAACTTATTTTGAGTCAATAAAAACAAGCTATCGGCTAGTTGCACATCTTGTGCGTTGATCTGTAGCGCTTTTTTAGTAATGATTGCAGTATAATAGTATAAAGCCACTTGTTCGGTCAATTTCTGCTTAAAAGCGGCCGTTTGCGCCTCTGTCATTTCCATATTTATCTTCACTACACGAGACTTTAGGGTGGCCTGCCAATCTAACAGGTTTTTGGAAAGCGATAAGCCTACATTGTAGTTATAAGTTTGTCCAAATTGCGCTTCAATGGTTCGGCCAGGCTGCCCAAAAATTTCTCCTGGGATAGGCGTCACAGGCAAATCAATGTTTCTTTGTGCAGTGATTACTCCTGAAATAGTAGGTAAGAGATGACTTCTCGAAGATTTATGCTCCAGTTGGGCTTGCTTACGTTTTAGCTGATACAGTTGTAAATCAGGGTTGTGCTGCAAGGCCTGTTTCAGGGCTTCTTCTACCGAGTTTAAGGTCAGGTTTTGGCCAATTACCGCTGAGGCTGTACCACAGATTATCAAACATAGAAGGGCTATTTTCATTCGCAATAATTTTATATTTCATTGCGAAAGTCGTGGTTCAAATGCTTTTATTAAATAGGCTTGTTACCGAAGTGAACAATTTGAGGAGTGAATTGAACGAAGCGTTTGGTGGGGTTATGTAGTATTTGTTTTGCAAGAATTGGTAGTTCTTAATTCTAAAACCTCTTCTCGTCAGGCATAAAAAAAGTGTCAACCCTTAGGAAGATTGACACTTTTTTTATTGTTTTTTTGAAACAATTATTTGCCAGGATTTAGAATCAATAATGGCTTGAGCTTGGTATTGATGGAGTCACGGGAATACATATGCATGGGGCGAAAACGTCCCGTATTGAATAGTTCTGTTTGGTCATCATAAAACGGACTCATGAAGTTTCCTGACTGCCCGGTAGGCAACACGCTTACTGACTTATCTACATTCTCAAAATCCACAATCAGACGCATGGCAGGTCCACTTCTTACGGCAAACTTTTCAGTATCTGCTTTTAAACTGAATGATAGGTTATTGATGACTTCGTGTCCTCCCATAACCGCATTAGGCCCTACATTGAATAACCTCTTCAGCAAAGGACCGCCTTGTTGCAGCGCATGTCCATGCTCAAGGGTATGTACTTTTTTCCACTTCCAATTTTTCACTTTTTTGCCAAGCTGGCTTTCATAATCTTTGATCGTTTGTAGCAACGATTCTCTGAAAATATCGGCGCGGGTTTCTCTTTGGGTGAGGGTGGTCATATTGTCCCACCAAAGCGAATTTTTGTTCTTTATCAAGGCCGGAATAGTTCGTCTTATCAAGAAAAGATCAATGAAAGTAGCAAAGTTCTGTGGTCCCATTTCATCTTCGCAGGTCTTTTGTAAAATATGCGCAAGCAGCTTGTAATAAATGGTGGCACCCACATTATCGAGGTTGTGTTTTCCTTTCCAATCTTTCAATCTTTGAATTACTTCCTGGGCTTTTTTATTGTTTTTAAGGGCTTGGTCAGCTTCCAGTACTTTTACCAGTTCTTGCGCCACCTGAGGATAGACCCCAGAAGTCCCATCGGTAATCATTCCCTGCATTTTGCTCATGTTCCAACGATTGGTTCGGGTAAGCCATCCATAAATACGCCCTGCTCTAAAATCGGGAGCATAATACCCCGGATAATACAACCCATTGTTCATCTTACCAGGCTGATTGTTAGCAGAATATATAAAACCGCTTTCTGGATTGACCGACTTAGGATTTTCTTCAAAAGTATAATATCCTAAAGGTTCATCTTTACCACTGGCACCATCCATAAAAAACTTAGAGTTGATTCCAGGTCTACGTTTTAAGAGTTTAGAAACTGCCCACCAGGCAATATTTCCTTCTCTATCGCCGTACATCAAATTTAAACCTGGGGAATGAATAATAGCTGCCGCTTCTGCTACCTCTCCCATGGTTTTGCCATGGGCAATTTTAAACAAGGCTTCCAAAGAGCGATTGGTGAATTTGGTCATTACCCAATAAATGGATACTGGGGTTACAGGCTTGACTACCACTTTGGGTTTGTCAGTGGCTTTCTTACCTGTAGAGTCAGCTGCTCCCTCCTCTTTCTTTTTCTTCTTCTTTTTGCCCAAACCTTTCAATTTGGGAGGTTTGGGTGCTTTTACTTTTGGTTTTTTGGCTTTTCCACCCTTCCCGTCTTTTTTAGCATCACTCTTTTTTTTCTCTTTCTTCGCTTCCTTTTTTGGCGTTTTTGGTTTGGGTTTCAGGCCATCCAACACATCTTGAATCAAAGGTCCGTGGCGACTGGTTTTTACCCGAAAACGCACATTGTCTCCATCTTTTACTTTAATTACTTCCTGGCGAATATCCAGGTTTTGCCAGTGATCGTTCTCCCACACTTGATTATTATTTGCAGGATTGGGCTTCTCTACATAAAAATCAATATCGTCGTTTTCGAGCATGGTTAGTCCCCAGGCATGATGACGTGTATGCCCTACTACCCCAAAAGGAATACCCGCGAGGTGGTTGCCATAAAAGCTAAAACCTGGATACTCTATATGGGCCTCAAACCATACCGAGGGCTGAGCATAGGCAATGTGGGTATCGTTCGAGAGTATTACTTTACCGCTTTGGGTGTTTTTACCGCTTACTACCCAGCTATTGCTCCCAAACCACACTGGAGCAGGAATCTGCTTTACAATGTTATGAATCGCGTGGGCAACTCCACCAGTATTTACATTGTCGGTAGCTTTGGGGTAATTTACAGGGATTTTTACATATTCATCGGCTGTATTTACTCGTAGATCTTTTATGTAGTCTTTGCCCAGTGTTTTATTAAGTTCGGTCAACAAGGGATCGGTACGGTGACCTGCGGCAAAACTAAAACCCATATAACTGAATATATGGAACATATTCTCAATGGTTAGCTCTTCTTTTTCTACGCCCAACAGTTGGTACTCTATAGGGGTTTTCCCTTTTTTAATAAAATTATTGAATCCTTTCATATAAGCCACTGCTGCTTTATAAAAGGGTTTATCTTTTTGTTGCTTGAAGGCTTTTGCTGAAACTTTAGCGTGTTGGTCCAGGCCTAGGGTACGCATAAAACGGTCTATTTCTATCGTTCTTTTGCCAAAAAACTCTGACAATCGCCCACTGCCAATTCTGCGCAATAAGTCCATCTGAAACAAGCGATCCTGGGCGTGCACATAGCCCAATGCAAAGTAGGCGTCTTGCATATTATCGGCACTAATATGCGGTACTCCATGAGAATCAAAATATACTTTAGAGGTATTTTTCAACCCATTTAAGGCTACTTTGCCTTTGTACTGGGGTTTGGTAGATTGTAAATAGAAATAAGTCGCTCCTACCGCCAACATCACTAAAATCAAAAGAATTAATAATCCTCGTACAAACCACTTCATAGTCTTTATTTTATGTTTCAAGGTGAGTCTTGGAGGTAATATTTGCAAGCTACTCCAAAAAGACGCTGAAAACTACGGATTTATTTGTAAAAATTCACGGGTAAACCCCTAAAACTATTCAAGCCAGACAATTATCTATTATCTGGCTTGTGCTAAACTTTGTTCTAAAAGAGGTGATTCGTGATTATTTCACTTTTAGCTTCAATAAAGAGCTTACACGTTTTATTTCACGGCGGTCAGTCAATTGTCGTCGCATTTTGCCTTGGTTATACAGGTTTACCTGGTCTTTGTAAAAAATACTTTTTGGGTTTCCAGAATTGCCCATTGGCAGCACTCCAAAACTTCTTTTTTCGCGATCTGAGAAATCAACTAACATTCTTTGGGCTGGTTGATCTGTCACTTGATGTACTTTGGCATTTGACAGTGCAAAACCAAACTTGTTGATGACATCCATTCCTCCGCTCATAGGAAAAGGCCCCACAGTAAAAGCCTTATTTTGGGTATAATTTACATAAGTAATCTGATGCGATTTACCCCACTGCCAATCTTGAGTATTAGGATATTGTTTGATCAGTTCTTGCACGGTTTCATCAAATGATTTAGAAAAAATTTCTTTACGGCTTTCCGATCGTTCGTTGGTAGTAATGTCATTCCACCAAATGGATTTTTCTTTAAAAAACAGCTTAGGGTAAGTACGACTCATTACCTCATTCATAAACCCAGGATTGGGTAACATTTCTTTGAATAGTTTTTCTCCCAGCTCATCAGCCAATGTATTTTTTACCAAAAAGAATAATAATTTTGCAAACACGGTAGGCGCTTTTTCTTTTACCCCATGTCCTCCTTTCCAATCTCTTAACAATTGAGCTGCATATACGTGATTTGGGGTCTTAAACAACGCAGGGTCTTTTTCTAATACTTTGAGTACCTCTTGACTAATCTTTACAAATAGTGGAGAGGTGTCATCCATAAATAAGTCCTGTAGGTCTACATAGTTCCATTTTTTATCGGTGCCAAACAAATCCATTAATCGTTTTTGCCTTACTCCTGCTACGTAGTTTCCTGGATACAAAGCACCATCTACTTTATCTGCTTGGCTGTTAGCCGTAGACACAAAGCCACTGGGAGGGTTGATTGCACTCGGGTTTTGAGAAAAATCATAATAACCCAATGGTTCGTTTTTGGTATTGCTCCCATCTTGAACCATTTTTGAGTCGGTTCCTTTTTTTCGTTTGATTAACTTTGCCGAAGCCCACCAGGCAATGTTTCCTTTTCTATCGCCATACATCACGTTTAAACTGGGTGAAACTAGCAAAGAAGCAGCTTTTGCGGCTTCCTTTAGGTTTTTAGCAATGCTCAAATTGTATTCAGCTTCCATTAACGAGCCTGGGAATTTATTAAACACCCAATACAATGAAAGCGGCTGATCATCTTTTGCGAGATCAGGCACCACATCGTTGATAATAGGCCCTCTACGGCTAGACCTCACCACAAATTTATAGTCCTCCCCTCCTCTTACTTTAATGGTCTCTTGTCGCACCGTAAGGTTAACAAATTTGCCATCTTCTTCAATTTGATAATGGCTTCCTGGCTTGTATTTTTCCAGGTAATAATCAATATCATCCACTAACCAGGAAGTATTACCATAGGCAATAGAGGAGTTATTGCCTACTACAAAAGCAGGCGATAAAGGAATCATATACCCATAAATATCCTCTCCCGGAAAATTTACATGCGCTTCAAAGGCAATTCCTGGAGCGCTGGTTCCTAAGTGAATATCATTGCAAAAAATCACTTTTTTGGTGGTAGTTTTTTTGCCAGCCAAAACCCAACTATTGCTTCCCAACCAAGTAGCAAAACCTGGTATTGTTTTTAAACGCGCCGAAAAAGCTTGGGCAATGGTGGATTCGTCCAAGTTTAGAGTCAATTGTTTTTTGGATGGGGTCAGGGGGTCTTTAAAAGGGGTGGGATGTTGAATACTTCCTTTTTCGCTTCCATTTCTTTTGGGATAAGCAGGGGTAACGGAAGTACCAAACTGATATTCTAAATCTTTAAGATATTTATCCCCCAACTTTTGTTTAATTTGATTGAGCACTAATTCGGAGCGAAAACCCAATGATAATTGAAAGGAAATCAAACCGCTAAATGCATATATATCCTCAAGGGTAAACTTTTCTCGGGGAATTTTGAGCATCTCAAACTCTAACGGTAGCTTACCAGTAGCTACATAAGCGTTTAAACCAGCTACATAAGCCAGCATGATATCTTTAAAACGAGAGTTGGTTCTCTTACGTAGCAAAGTGGCTGATTTTTTAGCGTTTTCGGTAATGCCTACAGTCCTAACCAATTGGTCAGAAGGAATACCCGCTTTTCCTATGATTTCGGCAAATCGTCCAGTGCTAATTCTACGATAAAAATCCAACTGTGCCCAACGTTCCTGCGCGTGCAAATACCCTAATGCAAAGTATGCGTCCTTTTCGCTTTTTGCATAAATATGCGGTACCCCAAATTTGTCAAAATATACCTCTACTTCTTTTTGTAAACCCTCTAACTGAACTGTACCTGCATAATTTGATTGAGCCTGAACACCAAACTGATTGTTTAAAAGGACAATAAGCCCGATCAACAAAATAAATTTTCTTAACGATCTCTTATACATTGAATTTTAAGCTTATGAAGTCGCATTGACCTCTATTTTAAAAATGAAAACTACTTGGACTATCAACCAAAGATAGATTTTTACTTTCTAAGATAAGTAATAATCAAGAATTAAAGCGAGATTTGGAATAGTTAAAAGGTGGGGTTTTGAATGATCACTCTTGAATAAACCAAGGGTATTGAACAGTTCGCCTAAAACCCTTTCGTATTTACTTTGACGAGATGAAGCAATCGGGTCTCAAAGCGGTATTGTCTAAAACCCGATTGCTTCAATAAATAAACTGGTAACTTTATATTTTTGAGAAAATATGGTTCGTTTGCCTACTTTTTAAGGATCAGTTTAGTGCTTTTTTTCTCGATTTCAGTCCGATTTCTCAACATTTTACGCAGTCTGTCATTGTTGTACAGCTTGGCTTGATCGCTGTAAAACTTGCTCTTGGGTAACCCTGATTGGCCAGTAGGCAATACTCCCAGTGATTTGTTGTCCATGTCAGAAAAATCTACTAAAGTTCTATTGTTGGGACCACTCGTCTTGGCTACTCGATAATCGCCGTGATAGTATACTTTCAACAAATCTATTTCTACTTTATTGATGGTATTGATGCCGCCTTTTAATGGATATGGGCCTAAATCAAACCCTTTTTGCCCTGTAAACAATGCGGGTAAATTTATATAATATTGTAGGTGAACTTCTTTCCATTGCTTTCCAAGCAAGCCTTTGCTTACCAGACTATCTATGGCTACTCCAAAAGACTTAGCAAAAATATCCTTTCGTGTCTCTTTTTTGGGCGTATTTTTATTATCTATCCAAACTGAGTTTTTATTGAAAAAAATATCCTCAAAGGATCGATCAATGACGCCATATACTGGGGTATCCCCTTTCAAGAAAAGTTCAAACAGTTCTTTTCCGACTTCGTCTTCAAAATAGTTTTTTAATAAATGAACATAGAGTTGGTAAAAGACTACTGGCCCTCTGGTATTTAGGGAGTGGTCTCCTTTCCAACTTTTTAAAATCCTGGCCGCATTTCGGTGATGCTCCGATTGGGTAAGCACTGAATGATCTTCTAACACTTTTAGAATTTCTTCTGAAATGGCCTTAAAAACAGGTGAAACATCATCAAAAAATAATTTTTGTAAATCTTGTGAGGAAAATTTCTTACCACTTCCGAAAATCTTTTTGAGTCGTTTGGCACGTACTCCTGCTACATAATAACCAGGGTAAAGTGTGCCATCTACTTTGCCTATTTGATGATTGGCCGACATGACAAACCCTTCGGGAGGATTGATTGATTTTGGGTTTCGACGAAAAGGATAATATCCTAGGGGTTCATCTTTTCCACTGGCTCCATCTAATATTACTTTTGAAATGACATGTGAGGGTCTTTTTAATAATTTAGCCGCCGCAAACCATGCAATGTTTCCTTGTTTGTCGGCATAGTGGACATTAAAACCTGGGGCAATTTGCTTACTTACCGCCGATGTAAAGGCGAGCAGGTTTTGCGCATGACTCATCTCAAAAAAGGACTCTAAAGCGGCATCTTTGTGTTTAAATCCAGTGTAAAACATAGAGATGGGGGCTTCCTCTGTAATCTCATTTTTGACTTGATTAATGATAGGGCCATGTCTGGTAATTTTCACCTCAAAAACTGAGTCCTTCAAGGTTCCATTCTTCTGTAAAATTTTTACAACCTCTTTACGGACTTTCACATTTTTCCAGCGATCGTTCTCCCATACTTGATTAGGGTTCTCAGGGTTTTGTTTCTCTCGATACAGGTCTATGTCATCGTTCAACAAAGTAGTAATTCCCCAACTTATATTTTGGTTGTACCCTATACCACACAAAGGTGCCAATGGGAAAAACAATCCATATATGCTGTGCCCAGGATAGACTAAGTGTGCTTCGTAATATGTATCAGGTTTTGCCAAAGGCACATGGGCATCACTGGAAAATAAGGGCTTTCCAGTAGTGGTCATCTTACCCGATAGTACCCAGCTATTACTATTCTTTAAGCCATACTTATAGTTTTCCTGAAACTTTATGATGGCATTTAAGCGCTCTTGATCAAGGTGTTTATGAAATTTAAATGGTTTCTTGAGATCATTTTTAATGTTATTGGTAAATGCAGCTTTAGCATAAGATGTATTGACAGGGGTGCCCGTTGAAATTTTCAATTCTGATAAATATCGTTCATCTTTTACTGTGTTTACCAATTGATCAGTCAAAATATCAGAGTACATACCAAAGGCAGGAAAACCAAACAAAAACCCACCCAGAGTAGCATACATATCTTCCAGAGTATATTGGGTAGGGCTACCCAAAAAGTCCTTGGGCTTTTCACCAGATTTGTTCAGATCGGCTAAGTGGGTATTTACTCCTTTAAGATAAGCGGTTATCGATTTTTTCAAGGCGTTGTTAGGGCTATTCTTGAGCAATCTAGCTGATTTTTTGGCTTGCTCTACAATGCCAAATGTTCTAGTAGGCACATCAAATGCAGCTCCATTGATTCCGATTACCTCTGCTAGAGTTCCAGTTCCTAAACGCCTAAAAAACTCAAATTGAGATATTCGCTCACGCGCTTGTACATACCCCAAAGCAAAATAGGCATCCTCTATGTTTTGTGCATATATGTGTGGGATACCATAATTATCAAAAAAAATTTCTACCTGTTGCTTTATTCCTTGTACAGTAACATTACCAGAATAAAGAGATGGTTTAGGTTGCGCTTGATTTGGTTGACAGGTGGTAAAAAACAATATAATAGCTACGCAAATGAATTCAATTTTTCCAATTTTGCACATTTCGAAACGGATATTTTAGTCTAAACTTTGCCTGATTATGGGGATGGTAGCCTTAATAACGTAAAAATTGTTCCGTCCTCTGTAGCTATGTAATAAATCATCACAAAAAGTAATATTCAGTAATTTTTGATAGTAATAAATGCTTTATTTTTAAAATTATAATGAAAGTAGAATTCAATAAACTTAAATACTTACATAAAAAAACCGGGAACATTGTCCCGGTTCAGTCATTGAATTACCGTACTTCTTATGTGTAAGGCTACGTTTAAAAATCCCTTACTAAAAGTTACTTATTCTTGATTACTTGAAAGCTAAACATTTCACTTTTTATCTTTATTTTAATAATATTTAAACCTTGTGATAAAACATCTGCGCTAAGCGTAACTTTACCCCCTTGCAATTTCCCGGAAATTTGTCTGTTTAAGCGTCCTTTTACATCTATTATTTGCACCACAACGGGGGTATTATTCCCATAACCCTCTAGTTGAATATTCACAGGTGATGCATTGGTGATGGGATTTGGAAACAGGGTTGCTCTTTTGTTGTTAAGCTCTTGACTCAAGGTGTTTGTGCTTCTGGCATTTGCACATTTTTCTATGTTTAAAGAACGAGTGTGTCCCGTACCCAACCTAATGCTTTTAGCCGCGATCGTGATTGCTCCTCCGTTAAATTGGCTTCCAAAATCTACTTCCAGGGTAGCATAATAAGTTACCACTGTGCCAGTTTTACCTGTATTACTTTGTGTTACACCTACAGGCAATGTCCATATGTATATGTCTGCATTTTCTACTGGCTCTACCGAATAGCTTATGGCAATATCACCGTCACAAGCGGATACAGACCCCGAAATATCGCCTACATTAGGAGCCGCAGGCCGAGGCTTTTTAAGCAGTAATCTACTACTTTGTTTCTCAATATCAGAACGATCAGCAAGCATCGGTCTTAATTGACCATTATTGTACAATGGAGCTTGATCTTGATAAAATGGACTGGTAGGTACTCCTGACTGACCAGTTGGTAATATTCCCAATGACTTCTTTCTTATATCCGAAAAATCTACCAGTGTTCTATTTCCTGGTCCATTTGTTTTAGCCACACTATAATTACTCGAGGTTCCTACTGCTAATAAGTCCAATTCAGTTTTATTTAGTACTCCTATACCGCCTTTAAATGGCACAGGGCCTACAAAATATGGTGCTTGCTCAGCAGGAGGCAAGGTAAAAAGTGCGGTAAAACTCAAATAAAATTGTTGATGTACTTCCCCCCAGGTTTTATCCAACACACCATCTTCTGTTAGACGAACCACTGCTCGGTCAAAGGCACGTGCAAAAATATCAGCACGAGATTCTCGTTTATCAGTTGTACGCACATCGTCATACCATATAGAGTATCTCTTCCGTAAGATACTCACAAAAGAACGATCAATCACATCATATAGTGGGGTGTCACCTTGTAAGAAGGACTGAAAAATATCTGTACCTACCTCATCTTGGAAAATATTTTCTAACAACTGGTAATACAACTGATAAAAGACAATAGGTCCCTTTGAGTCTAGCTCATGTTCACCTTTCCAAGTACTCAAAATTTGCACAGCTTTTTGGTGGTTCGCCGATTTATTGAGTACGGGGCTATTTCTAATCACTTGTAAAAGCGTCTGGGAAATCTTTTTGAATAACTCAGAAGTATTATCATTGAACAAAGCCTGCAAGTCATTAGAAGAAAACTTGGCCTTTTGTCTAAAAATTCGCTTGATTTTTTTTGCACGGGTCCCTGATACATAGTACCCGGGGTACAATTTACCATTTACTCTTCCAATCTGATTATTGGCCGAAGAAACAAAACCACTGGGGGGATTGATTGACCTAGGGTTTTTACTAAAAGGAAAATAACCCAAAGGCTCATCTCTGCCACTAGCCCCATCTAAAATCACTTTTGGGTTCACATGATGACGGCGTTTAAGGAGCTTAGCAGCGGCAAACCAAGCTATATTCCCCTGTTTATCAGCATATTGGAAATTATAACCTGGTGCAATATGCTTACGAACCCCTCTTTTGAATTGCCTAATATTTTTAGCGTTACTGATGTCAAAAAAAGCTTCTAGTGTGGCATCAGGAAATTGAAACCCTACATAAAACAATGATATCGGATCATCGTTAGACACAGGCTGCACACTATTGATAATCGGCCCATGAGGTGTAATTTTCACATCAAATGTAGAATCCATCAATGTTCCATCTGGTTGTAATATCCTCACCGTTTCTTTTCGTGTTTTCAGGTCTACCCATTGTCCTCTAAACTTTACTTGGTTCGGGTTTGCCGCGTTTAATGTTTCCTGATATAAGTCTACGTCATCATTCAACATCACCGTAAGTCCCCAACTAGTATGCTGGTTATGACCAACTACACACAAATTAGAAAAAGGAAAAAAAAGTCCATACAAATCTTGTCCAGGGTACACCAGTTGGGCCTCATAATAAGAGTCTGGTTGTGATAATCCAATATGAGTATCACTTGAGAAAAATGGTTTACCAGTAGTAGATTTTCTACCAGAAACTGCCCAACCATTACTATTTTTAAATCCAAACTTATATTTACTACTTAAACCAGAAAGCTCCTTGTATAATTTTTTGCTCATTGGTTTTCTTGATTTTCTAAAGTTATGATTAAACGCATTGCCACTGCCTGCTCTAGCTGGAAATGACCTATTGACAGGAGCTCCATTCAAAACTTTTAAGTCCTTGAAATATGCTGGGTTGTCTAAGGTATTTTTAAGTTGAGTTGTGATTACATCAGAGGAAATTCCTAAAGATACAAAAGCAAATTGCGCATTAATGACCGAAGCAAAAACATCTTCTATCGTGTATTTGCTTGGATTAGGTAATAAATCTTTGGGGCGATTTTCGGGGGTAAGTGTAGCCAAGTAGGCATTGATACCTGCCAAATATGACTGAAGTGATTTTTTGAATTCACTTTTTGGACTTCGTCGGAAAGCCTCAGCTGATCGCCTCGCACTCTCAACAATCCCTAATGTTTTTGCTCTTACGTCTGAGGCTGTTCCTGCTGCACCCACTACCTCAGCGAAGGTTCCAGTTCCTAATCTACGTAATAATTCAAATTGAGAAATTCGCTCTTGGGCATGTACAAAACCCAAAGCGAAGTAGGCATCTTCCAGGCTCTTGCCGTAGATGTGTGGAATACCGAATTTGTCAAAAAAAACTTCAACGTTTTGCTGAAGACCTTGTAACGTAACCTTACCAGAATATTGTGGGTTTTGGGCCAGGGAGGCTTGCTTTGCAGCCAATAAGAACATAAGCACAGCAATACATGCTGATACATTTTTTTTAAAATTTAGCATTGTTTTTACGAAAAAATTATAGTTGAAAGTTCAACTGGTCAGAAAATTTCATTTTGTCTTTGTTAGGTACGACAGAATAAAAATTTGTTTTTGGTCACGTAATAAATCTGCTAAAAAAGCGTAAAAACAGAAAAGTGAATATGCTTATATTCAAAGTAAGTTTTTGACAAAAAATGCTAAATATTTAATGTAATAAAGATTTTACAAAGTGAAAGCAAAAAAAATCCCTTACCCAAAAAACTTGAGTAAGGGAAATAGCCTAAAGAAACATTACATTCGTTTTTTATCGACCAATGGTTCGTCCAAAGAAAATAGCATTGGCAAATAATTTATTGGTACCATACCAAAAAGCTCTAAAATTTGGGTTGTCTAGCATAGAAACTACCGTACCACGTCCTTGCTTGGTGATAACAATTCCCGCTGATCCACCAAGGTTCTTAAGATTAGGCTTGGAAATATAGCCGCTCAAAAGTGGAGATTTTGTGTAATAAAGTGGCGTAGCATAAGGGTTGCTGCTCTTGTCTACAAAAATATTGTGATTTCTAAAAACTGGAATCTTGGCTTGGTCATAGCCATACCCCAAAGGGTGGCTCAAATCCAGGTGGGCCTCAAAAATAGCTCCTCCAATACGTTGAGCACCACGTCGATTTTGACGTGTTGCATAAGGATAGGATTTTCCTTTAGTATTAGCCCCAGCAGTTTTTTTGTAACTAAAATTAGCTAGTTTTTGTGCTTGTGCCCAGCGATTGGCGTTTTTGATCGTAATCAAGGTTCCACCATTGCGTAACCAACGACGCAAGCGAGGCACTTGACTATTCAAGTCATTGTAAGAGCCATTGACCATCACAATTACACTATAGCGGCTCAAATCTATTCGGCGAATGCGAGATTTTTCCACAATACTCGCAGGCATATGGTATCGGGTATCCAACAAGTGCCAAACCTCTCCTACATCGTAACTGGTAACTCCTGAGCCAGCCACTACCAACACTTCTGGTTTCTTCAATGGAATGATGCTACGGCTTCCTAAGTCTATTCCCTTATCAGCCAATCCTTTGTTCAACACATACACATCAATACCTTCATTTTTGGTAATGGTTTCCATTTCTCTGAATAAGGCATTTTTGCTCATGTTTTGGTTGGCCACTGGTACCAAAATAGCTCCATAACCGAAGGTTTCGCTGGTTCCACCTACATTGAAAGTAAAGCTTTTGCTTACTACTTTAGCTTTGATTCCTTTCTTTTGCAAACGATATAAAGCCCGAGGAGCATAATAGTTGTTCCATCGAAACACATAGGCTACTTCATTACTCGAGCTGCCCGAACCCCACATCATTTTACCCTTAGGAAAAATCGCATCAGCTTCTATAATCTTTGCACCTTTGCTACCACCTTCCTGAAAAGGCAATCCAAATGCGTGGGGTAAGGTCCAGGCTGATACATCATAAAACAAACTATCTTTGTATTGAGTCTGAACCTGAAACATAGCTGAAATTAAACGACTTTGGGCTTGCCCCTCGGGTACCACATAGGCATTTTCCTTTTTAATACGTTGTCCTTTAATGGTTACATCAGAAGATGATTGATATACTTCTACATTGTGATGTTTCATCAGTTTTACCAACTCATAAAGTCGGCTTTTATCCTGAGAACCAAACACATAGCTTTTACCTTTTGGCGCATTTTTGTGAAAATTCTTTTGGTAATCCAACAATTCTTTGCGCATTTCGTTGGCCGCTTGCACCGTAGACATAGCCGTAGTAAGCTGATTACGAATGGTAAAAGGAAAACGCAAAATCCCGTGCACACTCTCTTGAGCATGTCCTCTGGAACTGGCTTGCTCAAATAAAATGCCTATGCTTCCTTGCACATCTGGGTAGGTTGACCCCTTGCCATAATAATAGTCATCGAATCCTTCTTTGGTAAAATATAGTGATCCAATTTTATCCAATGCCTTACCGTGGAATTTGGCAATTTTAGCTGTCAAATCCTGGTTCATTTGAGGGGTTAAAGGATTGGTACGGGCTGGAACTCCTGGTTGGAAAAAGTACGTAGAGTTGGTGCCCATTTCGTGATGGTCGGTCAAGATGTTGGGTCTCCATTCTTGAAATTTCTTGGCTCTAGCCTGACTTTCCGGATGTTGTACTGGCAACCAATCCCGATTTAGGTCAAACCAATAATGGTTGGTACGTCCTCTTGGAAAAACTTCATTGAATTCTCGACTGGCAGGGTCAGTTACCAAAGCTTTGGTACTTTTATGCATATTGGCCCAGGTCGCAAATCGATTCAGTCCATCAGGATTAAAGCACGGATCCATTAAAATGATGGTATTGTCTAAGACTTTATTGACAGCCTCCCCTTGCGCCGCTGCCCAATAATAGGTTTCTAAAATGGCAGCATTGCTTCCACTAGGTTCGTTTCCATGGATAGTATGACCTGACCATACAATTACTGGCATGTTATCCGTGTTTACGCTTCCAGCCTTTTTAGGATCACACAATTCCAAGTGCTTTTGGCGAATTTGCTCGAGGTTTTGATGGTTTTTGGGAGAAGTAATTTTTAATAACAACAAAGGTCTATTTTCGTGGGTGCGGCCAAACTCTTCCAAGGTTACCCGATCAGAAGCTTGCGCCACAGCTCGCATATAATATACTAACTGATCGTGCGATACGTGCCACTCGCCTACCTCATAACCCAGTACCGATTTTGGTGTGGGGATTTTGGCATCGTAAGAAATATTTTGAGGTAAATAATATTTTAGATTAATGGCAGGTTGGGCCATCACGGGTATAAGCCCTCCCAACATTAGGAATAGGAGTAATACTTTTTTCATATGATAGTTTAAAATAGATTGGTTTAATTAAGGGAGTATCCAAAAAATAACATACCCAATTCATAGCCGTTCTTTCGCGAATATATTTCGTTATTTTTATTACCCGTAGCGCAGCTATGGGTGCAAAAAATAGCCTCATCTATCCGCAAAATCACTGGCTTTAATCGGGAGACTATTTATTTTATCCTCCCTAACAAGATGACTACCAAGCAATTGGCTAATCTATGGTTTGCATTAAAAATTCAATATAGTGCAATCGCCCAGCAATTATTCTTAAATAAATGTTAATGAATTTGACCAAAAATAACGTTTAGAAACAAACTTAATCAATCATTCTGTACCAATTTGTCTACACTTCTTTGAACAAACACTTTTTGAGTATCTAAGTCAAAGCATAACAAATGCCCTAATTTTCCTTTTTCGTGATTGTTGAGCTTCGACAAAAACACGCATCCGTTGTCTAGTATCAGGCGGGGAGCCTTGTTTTTGATGCTTCGCATTATTTCTTTGATGGGGGTGGGCATATGTCCTTGTACGATTTGTTTGCCTCGCAAAAACTTTTCATTGGGTTGGTAATCACGTGTCCACAACATGGCTTCTTTGTCCAGAAAAGGATTAAAATGATCAAAGTTGAACCCTGCATGTACCAATAAGTACTTATCCAGTTCATAAAAATGGTTCAGTTCCTCAAAAAAACGCAGATAACGGGTATGGAAGCGTTGTTGTTCGTCCAGCAAATCCAGTATGTTTTCGCGTACTGCATAACGTATGATTTTACTGGTAGTATTATATTTGTAAGCCTTATTAATGAAAGCCTGCTCATGATTCCCTCTAAGCGGATATACATCATAGCCATTATTTTGTAAGTTCATGATGTACTCCAACACTCCCTTACTATCAGGCCCTCGCCCGATGTAATCTCCTAAAAAAAATAATTGGTCCTCAGGCTGGATTTTTACCTTATGTTTCAGTAGCTCTTCGAGAGTTTGAGCACACCCATGAATATCGGGCACCACCAAACGCCTTCCCTTGACTGGCTTGGCGATAAATTGGGAGGAATCGGACAAAATATTAGTTTTTGCCAGCTTAAATTTCTTGTAAAACACATAAGCTAGCATCAGTAAAACTGTTACGCTCAAACCTACAGACCAAATTATCAACATCCTTTTGGCGTTTGTGAAACAACAAATATACAACACTAAGATTACCTTCGGAGAAATCGCGGGGCTAAGTTAAAATGATTATAGAGATTAGCAATGCTACGCTTTATGGAAACAGCATTGATCTTTATCTTGTGATTTTCAAAGATTTACCCAAGGTTCTTCAAAACACTGCTTTATTACACACCAATCCCCTTATACAATCATGAGGAAGACTGGCAGATAACCATTCAATTTTGTATATTGAGGAATCAATACATTGCACCATCACTATGAGTACTCAAGATAATAAGGACCACTATATAGAAATTCCTCTCTCATTTAATCCAGATCATTTTTGGGAAATCTATAATGAACGCTGGAAAGACGAAATTACTCGCATAGATCGACACTATTTACAACGGATTTATTTGAGTCGTATATTGGTGAGCTTATTTGTGTTTGGTTTTATGATGTCTTTTATACAATGGATATGGGCATTGTTTATCAGTATTGGGATTGTATTGAGTGTAATGCATCAAATGAAACTTACCAAAGAGCTTCGTACCATGGAAACCGCCCTCAATGCCAAGCGTGAAGAAGTGGAAGTTTGGCTAGACGACCTCCAACAAACCAGTGAATTTCGTTTATTGCTCACCCCAGATCACTTTACTTTTTTTCAAGATAACACACCTCATGAAATGCTTTGGGGTAATTGCGCCAGCTATGAAACCAACGAAAACTACGTAATGATTATAGGCCAGGGCGATGGCTCTAACTTTATATTTCCTCGCAAAGCCATGAATGACTCTGATTTTTTTATCCTCACCAATACCGTCGAAGAAAAAATATAAACCTTTGCCCAGTAATTGTTAACCTTTATCGCTTGAAAACCATTATTCAACGAAAACCGAGCAATTGCCAACAAAAATTTTACGTAATTATTCAGCAGTACAACATCTTTATGTAAATTGCTAGGGTAGTAAAATTCTCTTTTTCAGTAATTTGCTACTTTACCTAACCCCCGTTGAACAAGATTACACATTGACATTATGTCGCAATCTGTTATAGATACTTCCGGTAAAAAACGTTCATTTATTGATCGTTTGGCTTTCAATTACTTCATCAAAATGGTGAAAGAACAATCTGGCAACGCCGAAGATGAATTTCACATTTTGAACGAAAATGAAGTAAAAAGCATCCGACAGATTCGCAACTGGGCTTTAGGTTGGTCCATAGCTTTAGGAGTTTTGGGAGTTTTGGTGCTCTACATCCCCTATCATTTATGGCAAAAAACGCTCTTTCCCGAAACTACCCTGCATTTACCTTGGGTTGGCACCCAAAATTTACCCATCATATTTACTGTATACAGCACCATTCTGGTAGTTATTGAGCTTTATTACCTCACCATTGTAAACTTACAGGCTGTACACAAAATGGCCAAAGTATGCGGTTTTCCTCAAAAAGACGATCCTGATTATGAAAAACATCTGGAAGGTTTGTACTCAATAGGAATGGAACGGGAAAGTAAGGAAATGCAAAAATATGGGATCAACCCTTTGGCAGGAATCAATAAATATTACCTAATGCTGGTGGTAATCCTCAATCGTTTGAAAGGTACCATTACAAACTTATTGATCAAGCTAATATTTAAACGTTTGTTAGGGCGTATTGTCCTCCGGGTATATATTGATTTACTCGGCATGCCTGTGTATGCTTTTTGGAATGCATTGGCTGCCCACAAAGTACTACGAGAGGCAAAAGTACGTATTATGGCTCCTAACCTCATCAATCAGCTCACCAACAATTTGTATGAAGACCTCAGCAACGACGAAGAATTCAAAGATTTTTTATACGATGCACTGCAGCTCATTGCGGTGGTAAAACGCACCTTTCATCATAATCACTATTTGTTAGTAGAAAAGCTCATCACTAAATTTGATATCCCTATCAAAGAAGAGCAAGCCGAAATGCTGAAAAAAGATGCTTTGCTCGAAAAAGTAAAAGGCATCAATGGAGAGGCTCGAGAAGGTATTGCCAAACTATGTATTTTTGGAATGATGATAGACGGTAGCTTATCCAAAAAAGAACGTGAGCTGTTGGATGAACTCCAAAACCTCGGCTTGATCGAGTACGACTGGCAAACGCTCAAAAAATGGGAGCAGTCATTTGTAAACGGTCAGGGATTGGATGAGTTTTTTGGTCAAAAGCTCTTAAAACAATAATCCCTTTTTGCCTTTGGCTAAACATTTTTCTATGATTATCCGTCTTAATAACATATCTAGGATATAAGTCCTATTTTTTTACACCAAAGTTAGGACAAATGTCCTAGCCCTATTATATTTACATCAAATCCTACAAACAATCGCATTTAAGATACTTAGATGTTATTTTTTTGACTCTAAATTAGGACAAATGTCCTATACAAATGAATAATACTAAAGAACGCATTATAGACACTGCTCTGAAACTCTTCAACAAAGAGGGAGTAGTGAAAACTACTACCAGAAAAATTGCAGAAGAAATGGGTATTCGCCACGGAAACCTTACTTATCATTACCTCAAAAAAGAGCAAATAATAGAGGTGCTATATGACCGAATGTTTGGTGAAATGGAGAGACGTGTACAGGCACCAGTAGAGATAAACCTTCAGTTTATGCAAAATCTATTAAACTTTAGCTATCAGTTTCAGTATCGCTACCGATTTTTCTTTCTGGACATTGTCGAGATCACTCGCTTGTACCCCGAAATAGCTCAACGCCATTTGAGTACTCAAAAAAAAAGAGTCGCCGAAACGAGGGCATTATTGGGAATGTGCGTCAAGGAATCGTTGCTGGAACCAGAAAAAAAATCGGGAAGTTATGACCAAATCGCTCACATGATTTGGTTTATCAATACTTTTTGGATGAGCCAACAATGGGTTTTTGGTCAACAACCTACTCCCCAAGATGCTCAAACCACGCTGCAAATGATATGGCAATTGCTGATGCCTTATTTTACCGACAAAGGTTGGTTGGAATACGAAAACTTAACTCAATAACATTAAACAAGTTCATTCTCAGAGCAACCCAATAAACAAAATTATGAAATCAATTATCACAGAAATTATCATTAATGCTCCTGCCGAAAACGTTTGGAATATTTTAATGAATTTTGATCAACATGCTGAGTGGAATCCATTCATAAAAAAACTCACAGGAGAAGCCAAAGTAGGGCAACAGTTAAGTGTGGAGATACACCCTCCTAACCAAAAACCATCTACATTTACTCCCAAAGTAATTACTGTAAAGCCACAACAACACCTTGCCTGGCGAGGTACTTTTCTTGCCTCATTCGTAATGGCTGGCGAGCACAATTATGAAATAGAGATATTGGGACCTAACAAAGTGAAGTTCAAGCATTATGAACACTTCACGGGAATATTGGCGGGAGTCATTATGAAAAAAATCGGAGAAAGTACTAAACAGGGCTTCCAGGCAATGAATGAAGCTTTGAAGGCAAAAGCTGAAGCAATGGTAAAAGTGTAGGTTTGAAATCATACTACTATACATTTTTCGTTTGTGGAGACACAAACGAAGGCAGCCACGCCGTTGGCCGTATCCTCACAGCTAACTTTAGCTAAAGTATCTAGTAGTATGGCTTGAAATAATAAAAGGGTTAAATTGTTACGTATTCAGCATAACAATTTAACCCTTTATAAGATGTTTTACAATTGAGAAAAAGCATCCATTCCCCCCAATAGGTTGCGCACGTTAGAGAACCCTTGATTTGTCATATATTGCTTGGCTCGGCCGCTACGTCCACCAGATTTGCAATGTACAATCACTTCTTCACCTTTAAGATTTTCTAATTCATCTAAGCGAGTTGGTAAATCTCCCAAAGGCACTAAGGTACTACCCTCGATGCTGGCTTCTTCATTTTCCCATTCTTCGCGTACATCTATAATATGTAACTTTTCGCCCTTATCCAGACGTTCTTTCAATTCAGAAACTTCGATATCCATGATTAAAAAATTAATGTTGAGTCGATGGGCTAAAATTAGAGCAATTACTTTAAAATCACAACCCGTTTAGCTACTCCTCTTCCTTGCTTATCAAGACAATGCAATAAATAAGTACCTGGAGAAAGATCGTTGATATCCAAGGCGTATTTTTTTGAACGAGTATTGTTTAAGCCAATCGTTTTAACTACCTGTCCTTGCAAGCTGACAATCTTAACTTGATATAACGCTAACCCTTCAATGTGTAGAGTAGCTGCTTTGGTTGGATTTGGATACACACTTACCAAGGTAGGGTCTAAACGAGGTGATTCTACCCCTGTAACATCTACCTGGCCAAATACGGGGCGTACCATCAGGCTACCCAAAGTATCGGTATTTTGTACCCACTCCCCGCTCAAGTTAAAATAAATCTCGTCTGAGGAATCGGTATTTTTATCCAAGCCTATGGCCAGAAAATCGTCCGAAGTTTGCTGCCAACCAACAAATACGGTGTCTTGAATGGCCAACGGTATAAACCGATCCTGGGCTTGCTCCAAGGCAGCTTTAATGCTCACAAATTGATTGATACCTGGTGCGTACACATTGGCAATAGATAGAATTTTTTGAGTTAATACAGAGTCTGGTTTACCATTTTTACTGGTCCAAACTTTGAAAATGAAAGTCTGCCCTGATAAATCTTTGTTGAGACGGGTGATATACATTTGTACATCGGTCAAAGAATCTGGCTCGTTTACCACATAGCGGTAAGCTACCTGTCCCCGATTTTGGTTTACCCCGGCCAAAAACTCCGCTGAGCCATCATCATAAGCATAATAATCGGTCAATACTGTTACTCGAGACACAGTATCGTTTGCATCAATATTGTTGCGGTTGGTAATATCTAAAAATGAGCGGAAGCGATACTTGAGGGCTACTCCCCCACTGTTTCTGAAAGGATCGAGCAAAGTAGGATCAAAGGTGGCGGTCATGTCTTTGGAGGTAGCTGCCGGAAAAAAATCTCCAATGGGTTGATCATTGAGTGTGGTAATGACCGTTTTAGATATAGTATCTTCCAATGTCACATCGTAGTTAAATAAGGCAAATCCCGATCCTGGTGCATTGAGATTAAAGGCCTTGGCGGTGATATTATCTGCCGTTTCACCAGCCGTATTGGCCAAATACTGATTGAGCGGCATGGCATTGTACCGTTTAAGCAATGAATTGGGTGCTTGCGAAAGGGCAATATCATTACGAAATAAGTCAGTAGCACTACGGTTTCTATCTAAAAATACATCGTCTAGGTTCCAGGTGTCATAATTTCCCGAAATACGGGCAAAAGCAATGAAGCGAAACTGAAAAGACGCATGTAAAAAATTAGCGTCCGTTACTGGAAATATCTCTGTTTTAAATGCTTTGGTATAGTCGGCACCCAAGTTTAGCAAACTATCTCCTCCCATTTGTGACCAAACACTCACCCAGGCTCCTGTAACATCTTTGAATTGTAGCTGAAGTGAGTCGTCGGTATCAGGCAATTCACCCAAACCTTCGGCTTGCCAGGCAAAGCTTAAGTATATATTGTCACCAGCAGTTAAGCTAGACAAATCAATAGGACAAGATACCAAAGTATCGGCACCTCCTTGGGCTAAATTGCTCGATAAATCATAGGGTACCCCATTGCCATCTACCCCATCAAAACTGGCTACATTTACCGTAGGAGCATTGATACCCAAGGTATTATTTACGTATACCCCTACATTTTTTTGCCAAATAGTATCGGTTTTTTGAGCACTGGCAAAATCTTCAAAGAATGGCAAAGCCAAGGTAGTTTGTTGGGTCCGAAATTGCGCCCGATTTATATTCGCGTTTTGTTGGCTTTGCTTCAAGGCTCTACTGGCATAATGCGGCAATACTTTGATCTGGCTCCAGGCAATGTTTTGCCCGCCAAGCATCACCAATAATACAACTAGCAAATAGTATGTAGTACGTTTGGGGTATTTATTCATGGGTGGTTGTTTTTTCAACTTCCAAATATAGTCGTTTTTTTGGCTTTATCTTATTTACACAATCTCTACGTGATAAATTGCCTATGACGTCCAATCACATACGGGTTTTATGAAAAGAAAATGGAGAAAACGATCAGAAAAAATTAATCTTTGAGATGCTTTTTATCTCTAAGACTTTCAGGGCTAAAATGATTGTTATTATTCAGAAGTGTTAAAAGGTGATTTTGCTTGCATCATTGTTGGTGTTTAAGCAAAGCGATACCAACAATTCGAGTATCAGACAAAACCCAGATGAAGAAGATTTTGCTTGCTCTCAATCTCAAGGGGCCATGGTTGTTGGTGACACTGCGCTCAAAAGCCAACTGCCAAAGACTAACCGCTAATTGCCTTTAAGTAAAGCGACACCAACAATGAGTGAATGAGAAACTAAAACAAAAAGCCAACTGCCAAAGGCTAACCGCTAACTGCCTTTAAGTAAAGCGACACCAACAATGAGTGAATGAGAAACTAAAACAAAAAGCCAACTGCCAAAGGCTAACCGCTAACTGCCTTTAAGATTTAGACAATTTCATTCCACCACCTTTGCCCGAACCCGACATGCTAAAGATGTTGGTTTCGTCGTAGCTAAAAGTGAGGTTATTTTTTTCACGATAATTCTTAAAAGCTGTATCTATTAAATCGTTCACCAATTGGTTAAAATTCTTATCTGTAGCTTCCCACAAATAAAAAGATAAAGACCCTGGAATGGTGTTGATCTCATTGACATAAATATCGTTGGTGGCCTGATCCAGCAAGAAATCAATCCGAGAAACCCCCGCACAACCTAAAGTTTGGAAAGTGTTCACCGCCAATTGTTTAATCTTGTCTGACATTTCGGCGGGAATTTCGGCAGGCAATTTTCGTTTGGTACTGGTCATCCCTTTACTCCCCCCCTTGCTCACGTACTTATCCTGGTAACTCAAAATTTCACCACTCATCAAAGGTTCCTCACAAGTAGAGGCAATGGCGTTTTCATAATTACCCAATACCGAACAATTGATTTCCTTAAGGTCTACAATGGTGCGCTCTACCAACAATTTATGGGCAAAACTACTGGCATAGTCCACTGCTTCTTCCAATTCTTCCCGGTTACTGGCTTTCTTGATTCCTACACTAGAACCCAGGTTGGCAGGTTTTACAATCACCGGATAGCCCAGTTTGCTTTCTACTTTTTGAATGTGTTGATCAGTATCCTGCTGCCAATTTTTGCTATAAAACCACACATAGTCTACTACGGGGATTTCTGATTCCTTCAAAACCATTTTCATCATGATTTTATCCATGCCAATGGCCGAAGACAACACATTACAACCTACATAAGGAATGCCCATTAGTTCAAACAACCCTTGAATGGCTCCATCTTCCCCAAACGAACCGTGCAATACCGGAAAAGCAATGTCTATTTTCCCCTTGAGTGGTTTCTTAAATAGGCCTTTAGCACCACTTTCTATAAAAGTGTACTCTTCAAAGTTGGGAGACATTACAATCTTGGTGCTGTTTTTCAGCAATTCCTCTAGGTTTCGGTAGTTATCTACTTCTAACAACAGGTCTCCAGTATACCAATGTCCATTTTTGCTGATATAAATCGGGGTTACCTCATAACGATTCCGATCAATAGCTTGGATCGTTTGCAAGGCAGAAATCACTGATATTTCGTGCTCTACCGAGCGTCCGCCAAAAAAAACACCAATATTTGCTTTCATAAATGTGCTAAATTATAAATGCTTTTGGATGGTTAGACAAAGTAATTATCGCAAGTGCATAAAGCCATTTGCTTGCGCTGTTTACCTGTAAATCATCACCAAGATTTTGCGTAACTAATGATTAACTATTTCCATAATCACCTTATTTTCAAGCAATTGAAGTAATTAATCATTCATCATTAATAATTAATAATTAATATAAGTGCGCAAAATTAAAAACTTTTGGCAGACAACCAGCACAGGTATTTAGAAAGTAGTAAAAGCAAACATAATAATATTAGCCCCCATACGAAGCGCTTTTTCTCTCAATTCGGGTGGATCATTGTGAATCGCTGGATCTTCCCAACCATCACCTAAGTCTGTTTCAAAAGTGTAAAAGCATACCAAACGCCCTTCGTAAATGATACCAAAACCTTGGGCGGGCTTGCCATCATGTTCGTGGATTTTGGGTAATCCACTCGGAAACTTATACTTTTGATTGTATATCGGGTGATTAAAAGGCAACTCTACAAAATCCAACTCAGGAAATACCTTTTTCATTTCGGCGCGCACAAACTTATCCAGGCCATAGTTATCGTCGATGTGCAAAAAACCACCTGAAATCAGATACTTTCTCAGATTTTCGGCTTCGGCGCTACTAAACAATACATTACCGTGCCCAGTCATATGCAAAAATGGATAAGCAAATATTTCGGGGCTACCCACTTCTACCACGTCATCTTCATAAGCAATGTTCATGCTGAGGTTGCGATTACAAAACTTAATCAAGTTAGGCAAGGCAGTTTTGTTGGAGTACCAGTCTCCCCCTCCATTGTATTTAAGTTTAGCAATTTTGTAGGTGGGCTTTTGTGCCATTGCCCAGCCAAAAGTCAAACTGAGCAAAAAAGTTAAGATCAAGGTTCTGTTCATAGTTATTTGTTATACTTCATTAATAATATTCAAGATATGGCAGGCCGCAATGCCCGCAGTTTCGGTTCGTAGACGGCTTTGTCCCAAACTTACTGCTTTAAACCCCACGTCAAACGCCTGTGTTACTTCTTGTGGTGTAAAATCTCCTTCTGGGCCAATCAAGATACAATATGGCTGGTTTTTGGTGGCTTCATCTTTCAGGAAAAGGCGCTCCCCTTCGTTTAAATGCGCTACAAAAAGCTGCTCATCATTTTTGATTCTTGTCAAAAACTCCCGAAAGCTAATCATCTCGTGGATTTGAGGTAAATAAAACTTCAGCGATTGCTTCATGGCACTCAAGGCAATTCGCTCAATCCGGGGAAGTTTAATCTGTTTACGCTCTGAACGATCACATTGGATAAAACTAATCTCTTGTACGCCAAATTCTACCGCCTTCTCTACAAACCATTCTATTCGGTCAATGTTTTTGGTAGGCGCTATGGCAATATGAATATGATGTGTGGGTAAAGGAACTTCTTCTAAGGTTTTTTGAATACCCAATACACACTTTTTAGGATTAGCGTCTTCGATACATGCCTGATACAACTTGCCCTGGCCATCGGTAAAATTCACCTCATCACCTTTTTTCAAACGTAGCACCTTGACACAATGTCGGGATTCTTCTTCCGAAAGTATTGCTTGGTTGTGAGTGATGGTATTACTATAAAACAATTGTGAAAGTTTAGGCATTTGTCTCGTCTGCTCAAAAAAGTAATTTTGCAATCTACAAAACAAAATAGTATTTTACATAGTCTTTCATTGTTATCCAATTGTTAGAATGGAGACCATTCGTTAGGATAAGAAAATTTGTCATATTTTTGAGAAATGGTCAAAAGTTTGACGAAAAAATCAGTAAATAAAAACAATATTTTCTATGAGCTATATATTACAGGGAATAGGCATTGGTGTGGGTATTGTAGTGGGCATTGTGTTGGTGGTAGTGGTAGTGGCCTTGCTTATTCGTTTATTAAGAGGAAATTCAAACACTCAATCTTTCACCCCAGAGCTATTTGAAACCTATCGGGAAGAAATATTATTGGAAGAAAAATTTGAAGAGGCCAACACTGTATCCCAGATCATTGATCAATTGTATAACCACGAGTATCCCAAAAAACTCTTGAAGGACTATACAGTAAAAAAGGACATTGACTTTATCATTAAATCTCAAGGTGAAAGTGGTGAGGTGATTTCATTTAAAGAAAAATTTAAAATCGTAAGAAAAGGTTTTTAACCAATTACAAACCTTCTCTTAAATCATATGACCATAGCTTCAAAACTATGGTTTTTTTGATGGTTGTATGATTAAGCCTGACCTTATGGTATCATCGCAAACTTATCTTTTAATGCCAATAGATAAAGATTAAAAGGTTTTGATCTTGGTATATCACTCACTTTCCTATTTGTAAAAGTCCCTTATAGTATTTACATTTAGCTATTAACAAGATACAAATTTGACCAAAATTAAATAGTTGATTATACCAGTGCACCAAATGAAGCCTCAAGAAACCGAAACGGACAATAGTATTGATTTGGCTACTGCTGAAAATGAAATTCGCAAGCATATTTTGCTTGTTAGAAATTTGCTCAATAAGATGGCAGTAGAACTTCTCAAAAGATCTGACACGCATGATCAATCCAAGCTATCTCCTCCCGAAATAGCCTACTCAATGAAATATACTCAAAAGCTAAAAGATGCTGAATATGGCTCTCCCGAATACCTGGCCATCCAAGAAGAAATGAAAGAGGCATTGGAGCATCATTATGCGCTTAACCGCCATCATCCCGAACATTTTGAGGGAGGAATTCAAGATATGAACCTGATCGATATTCTAGAAATGTTTTGTGATTGGGCCATTGCTTCGGAGCAACATCCCACTGGCGACATACACCAAAGCATTGAGGTAAATCAGCTCCGCTTTGGATTCTCAGACGATCTCAAAGAAATTTTTAAAAACTCTGTGAAGTTATTGGGTTAGAAGGTTTTACATCACGTAAATGCCCATTGTTTTTTCTCAAAAAAACAAGCTTAACCCCACAGGTTTTTACGAGATAATCTCTATATTGACAACTCAAA
>DMXI01000467.1 GCA_003483885.1 Microscillaceae bacterium | reverse complement strand
AGCATTTAGGCGAAGTAACTCCTCAGTTAAGCCAGATGTTACTTCTACATCTTCTGCCAAATAAGAGTATACTTTTACCAGTACATCGTCGCTATGCCAGGATGTAGAAGTAACATCTGTCTTAACTGAGGAGTTACTTCGCCTAAATGCTAACATTCCTTTCGGAGGATTTGGATTGGCATTTGACGGTACCGTTTCTTTTAGTTATTCGTTGGCAGGCAAAAACCTTGATTTGAACGAGTTTGAAGCTGCAGTTCAAATGGTGGCCAAAACTGCTGATGAGTACGATGATTTGATTCAGGAAAACAAGTCTTTGACTATTAACTAATACTTTCATGGCCTTAATAATTGTCGGCGTAGTCCTCATAGGAATAGCGGTAGCTTTATGGTTTAATCGCAAACGCCAACTCAACCGATCGTTGAATATCAAGTACTATGATACTGCTAAGGTGGTAGATGTAGTAGATATCTACAAACAATTACGTGAAGGATTAGGTGGCAATTATAGAGGCAATGTGGTGGAACTATCAGGGTCAGCACGCTCTGATAGTCCCCTTCAAGCAGAACATTCTGGACAAGCAGCAGTATATTATCGAGCGCGAGTTATCCACGAATACGAGACACTCGAAATCGTTAGAGAACAAGACGAAGAAGGTAACTATTATGAGCGTGAAGTAGTCGTGAATCATCAAGAAACCGTATCTGACAATGAGCGAGTAACGCCCTTTTTCTTAGATGATGGTAGCGGCGAGCAAATTAGAATTACACTAGAGGGTGCTACTAAACACACCGTAACTACTCTCGATGAATACCAACCCGAACCTCCCTCAAATTACAATGCCTATGGTATCAATGGTACTACCACTGGATATCGTTACATTGAAGAAATTATTCCCTTAAACTCCAAACTGTATGTATTAGGTCAAGCCGTAGAAGATAACGGTGAGCTTACTGTGGCCAAACCTTCTAAGGACAAAGATGTAGAGTACATTGTATCTACTAAGTCAGAAGAAGAATTGATCAAAGGTGCTGAAAGCTCGGCTAAAATGTCTCTATATGGAACCATTGCCCTGGCCATTATAGGAGTGGTGCTAATTATTGTAGGAGCTACTTCTAAAGGTTAACCACTGTTTTATTGTACAAAAAGTACTGGTATTCTTTATTTTGCCTAATCCCAAAATTTAGCTCAAACCCATATCCGCAAAAGTCATTTACGGACTGATAAAACCTACCTATATTCGTATAGGTATCTGTTTTTACGAACCAAGTAATATTATTAGAAAACAGCAGAATTATTTTAGATTTTAAAACGAGTCGGGTACGTTTTAGCATGTTTTTGTTATGTTTGGTTCAAAATACCAGAACTCATTTGTCTTCTCACTAAAAGAGCTTTACCTCGCTTTTTTAAAGCATCTTTATCACCTCAATATTGCGTATTTTTGGGAATATAAACCCAGGCACAAAATATCTAGGTAGCGTAGCCAAAGTGAGTTCATTTTAAGATTATAAGCTAAAAACGTATCAACCAATGTTTCTAACAATTCTCGGAGTAGTTCTTATTGTCGTTGGAGTAGTTTTATTTTTGATAAGTATCTCGGTGTGGAGGGATGGAAAGAAGTCTAAGAATAAAGCGAAAAATATCAAAGCGTATGAAACCTCGAGTGTAGCTGATATTGTAGATATATACCAACAATTGGGGGAGGGTTTAGACGGACAATATGTAGGAAACATTGTAGAACTTTCTGGGGTTATAAAATCTGAGTCTCCTTTGAAAGCAGAACACAGTGGGCAAGAGGCAGTGTATTATCGCGCAAGCGTTCAACATGAGTACGAAGAATCCAGCATTGTTAAAGAACGTGATAATAAAGGGAATGAGACAGAGAAAGAGCTAATAACGGCTAACACAGAAATGGTCTCTAGCAACGAAAAATATGCTCGTAGCTATTTGGAAGACAGTAGTGGTGCTAAAATACTAATTGACTTAAAAGATAGTCAAATGCACATAGAGACCTCAGTAGACGAATATCGTAAAGAAGCACCACAAGGCTTTATTCCTTCTTATGGAAAGCAAGGAACAACCAAAAGATACCATTACATCGAGCATATTATTCCTAATAATTCTCAACTATATGTACTAGGACAAGTGGCCGAAAAAAACGGCGAACTGGCTGTGATAGCACCAAAAAAGGGAGCAAAAGTAGACTTTATTGTGTCGACTAGTGCTGAAAAAGAATTAGTTCAAAGCATTGAAGCAAGTGCCAAAGATGATGCAGGAAGTGCGCTATTTATTGGCATAACAGGTTTAGTGCTGGCAATAATTGGGGTTTTATTGGTCTAAAATGATCAAAAAATAGAACCCAGCTAATACTTGACAACAATACAAATCATTAAAATATGTAGATCAAAATGACAAAAACACTTATTCCCGTAAGCAAAGAGCGTTTATATGCCGATGTAGAAAAGCTTACCTCAATCGATCCTCCCCGAAATTACCTTAACCTTGAGTCATTAAATGCCATTGCTGATTATATCCACGAAGAGTTTAAACAATGGGATTGTGAGACTCAAGTGCAGGAATACTTGGCTGATGACAATATCTACAAAAATGTCATTGCCTCTTTTAACCCTGAACATTCGGTAAGAATCGTATTGGGTGCTCATTACGATGTGTGTGGTGAACAACCTGGAGCTGATGACAATGCCAGTGCAGTGGCAGGCTTGCTAGAAGTAGGTCGTCTGATTCAGGAATTAAAGCCTACCTTGAATTGCCGCGTAGATTTAGTAGCCTTCTCGTTAGAAGAACCGCCTTATTTTCAAACCCCATTACAAGGTAGCTCCATTCATGCCAGTTCATTGGCCAAAGCCAAGGTAGAAGTAAAAGCCATGATTTGTTTGGAAATGATTGGGTATTTTAGCGATGAACCCAACTCACAGCAGTTTCCCATCCCTCAATTAGCCAGTATGTATCCCAGCGTGGGCAACTTCATTGTCGTGGTAGGTCAAACGGGTGAAGAAGCCTTGGTACAACAAGTGAAAACGAGCATGCAGGAAGTAGCACAAATAGATGTACAGTCTATAGCGGCCCCAAAGAGCATTACAGGCATTACTTTCTCTGATCACGCCAGTTATTGGGATCAAGGCTACCCAGCAGTGATGATCAACAATACCTCATTTTATCGTAATCCCAATTACCATGAACCCACAGACACTATTGATACCCTTGATTTTGATAGAATGACTGAGGTAGTACGAGGTGTATATTGGGCAGTAGTGAATATGGCCGCAGGTGTAGATTAATTTTTGGTAAGCCACCCAATGATTTTTTGGAAATCTTCTGTATGTGATCTTGGAGCAACTTTGTGGGCGGCAATGATGCTCAAAACCTGATTTCGAGTAATATCAAAATCATTGTACTCGACAAATGCTACTGCCATCCCAATTGACTTCAAGTATTGAAAATACCTTTGTTGCGATTCAATCAGCTGCAAGTGTTTTTCAAAATGCCGACGAGTTCTTGTAGGATCTTTTTGTTTACGTTGACGTAGTTGCTCGTGTGTAGCCTTAAAAATGATGTATAGATCGGGAAAAGCCATTTTCTCCTGCGCTATGTTGTCCTGAAAAAATTGGTGGGTTTCTTTTTGTGAGGGAAAAGTTTCAGGGTAATCGTAAGTCCAATTATACCACAGTGGTTGAAAAATATCACCATCTAAAATAACTGGTCGCTTAGCTTGAACACCCATTTGGTATCGCTCCACTTGCTTGTGATAATACCATAGGCGAGGTTCATTTTCTGGGCGGATAAATAACTGATTAGCTTCAGGAATAACCTGAAAATCGGTTGATAATGATTGACTAAGCGTTGTTTTTCCAACAGCACTTGGCCCTTCAAAGCAAATAAGCATCGTTGTTTGTCTTTTATTTTTAAGCTTATCTCTTCAATGTCATTTTTTCTTTTGTAATTGACTGGTCTTATTACTAACAAATTGTGAGCGAGCGTTCCCATCAATGCGCAAAACATTTTCCCGACAATAATTAAGCAACTCTTCGGGAGTAACCAATACATCTATTACTTCCATCCCCAGGCTTTGTAAGTGCTTTTTGGTTCTTTCTTTATTCGCCTTCCATTCTTCCCAAGTATTGTCCAGCTCACTGCTATCAACAGACATCTTAAGTATTTCTTCATAATCGCTTTTGCGATAAACTCCAATACCAATCATATGCTTGTGGGTTTAAGTATGATAATCCTACATATAATAAAAATTATGAACTTTAAGCCGATCCATTCACTGCAAAGTCATAGTATTTTTTTTGGGCGAGGTTAATTTTGAGATTAAAAAAGCATTTCCCTCCATCCAATACCGTTACAATGGCTCGTTTCCAATCAAAGCCATCTGCGCAAAAACAATTAATCCATACCTCCTTTTGCCCTTGTTTATTTACCACCGCTACATATTGGCGTTTATATTCGGCAAGATTGATTACAAACTGTTGTTTGTTTAGAGCATCCTCAGGGTATTTGGCTTTATATTGAGCAAATTGCTTCTCTCGCTCTTTGTTATAAGTTTGCACGGCTTCCACAAGAATGGATTCAATCAGTTTCAATTCTTGCAAATGAAGAGGAGCTTGTTGGGCGTCTTCAAATGGAAATAACTCATTGGAGGGCAGCAAAGCAATGATAGACGTATCTATGGTTATTGTATCGGCTTTGGGGCGTTGCACAGTTACTGCCTGCTGAAAGGTAGGATTACTTTTGATCTGTTTGCTCTCTTGTTGCTGAGTTTCACAGCTTGCCAGCAAAATTAAGCCAATAAGTAAAAATTGTTTCATAAACTGTAAGTTAGTTGCCTCAAGTGTTATTCATAGTGCTTTCGTACACAATTGTAGAACGATGTTTAAGTACCATGTAGTAAATTAATCATTCCCTAAATTGTAATAAAAATGACTTACATCCTCTTCCTCAGTAGGCTTAGTTTTGCGGTAAAAGTCCAGTGCGTAATCATCTACCTTGTCGGCTTGTACAAATACCTCTTCGTAGCCTAAATCTTTACAGTGGGTGTTTACTGCTTTAATGAGCCGCTGACCAATACCTTGTCTTTGCAATGAGGTTTTGACTGCCAAATCATAAATATAGGCCAGCGGTTTGGTGGCATAGTATTGTTCCAGTGTGTAAATGGTGAGGCCAGCTATGACAACATTGTCTTGAATGGCCACAAATACCATAAAATCAGACTTGGCCAATAGTTTTGCTAAATGCTCCCGAGGAGGCATTTGAAAATTTTCCATCTCAAAGACTACCTCAAATACTTTGATGAGCTCGATGAATTGAGTGAGATCGTTGGGGGTGAGCTTTTTTATTTCCATAGTTTTATCCAAAACAGGGTTTATTACTCAGCATCATCTCCTTTATAATTAGCACTCCAGGTCATAAAGCAATTGCACCCATCTTTCGGGCAAATAATCCACCCTTCATGAGGTACTTTTTCCCCTTCTTTGATGTGACCCAGTAATTGATGCTCATCAAATGAGTGCCCACACAGGTTACAAGTTTTTGGGGAAGCTTGTTCTTTTGGTGCCAATGAAGAAGAGGCAAGTGCAGTTAAATATTTTTCCAACAATTGATCATAAGATGCTTGATCCATTGGTCGGTTACCACTCTCAAAACGAATGTGAGTTTCTAAATCATTTAATACCTCATCTTGAGCCAGTTCGTTTATCAAATACATATACAATTTGTAACAATTCCCCTGTTTTAAACCTATTTGTAATTGCTCTTCATTTTCAAAAAACAACGCGATAAACCAGCCAGGATGATTCTTAGGGTTATGCAAGATGGAACATTCTATGGCTCGAGGTTGTAGTTCCTGACTATGTGTAAACATTTCAGCAAGAACTAATTCTATTTTATCTGCTATTTCATTGGAATCCATAGAATACAAAAATATTGATTTAAGCTAGCACATCAAATATTGACTCAGATCAAAACATATCTACCCTACAATCAATTATCCTACAAAATGTATTACTTTTGAGGCGATTTAGTCATCAACTAAACTGGTTTAAATCAGAACTTTGTAATTTTGCTGACCTCATTTTGCCTAAGTAAAAAGGTGAGTGAAAGTTCAAGTATAGAAAGAGATATGCAAAAAAAAATCACAGGTTTTTTGATCGCAACGGTGTTGTTTAATGTCGTTATACTATCAATCGTATACCTTACCGAACTTTTTTCCCGCGAAGTGTCCGTTATTTGGTCCTGGTTAGTATTATTGATCATGGCACTGGGTGGAGGTGCTTTGCTAAGCGGTGCAGTCAACAAACTGAATTTAGGCTACCGGGCTGGGGTATTTGCCTTTTTTTGGTCCATATTTTTTTTAGTCATTCTTCGCTTTTATTACCGAGGTTACAATGACGTAGCCAAAGCCCGTATTTCGGAGCCATTAGAAATAGCCAATGCTGTTAAAGTGAAAAATCAGTACGATTATTTTCGTTTCAAAGACTTTAGTATTGAGCAAACAAAACTGGGCTATGAGCTTAAAAAAGATTCAATTGTAGAGAAATCTGATCCCAAAAAAGGTACTTTTCATTATTATGTAGCTCCTCTCATAGATGCTCAAGCTACCGACCAAAAACCTACCGTATTTATTGGAAAACATTATGTAGGTATTGAACCCAATTACAAGGAAATATTTCAAAAGCGTTTGAAAGAAAAGCCTGCATTTTTTGTGATATATCCCAACAGCTTTACCTTCAAAGGAGCCGTAAAGTCGGTCAATCCTCAGCTTACCCGAGAGAAAAATTACTTGATTTTGCTACCCGCCTTCTCGCCATTTGAAATGCAAAAGAGTAGCCTGAGGCATTTTTTAGTGCTTCTTTTGTTTGGAAATGTTTTATGGAGTGTGGTAATTTTGGTGATAGGGACTACCAAAAAACGTGATTGACTTACATAAAGAATATAAATACAACTTACACCTAAACAAATAACAATGCAAAAACTCAATTATAAAATCAATTTGCTAGTATTAGCCCTATGGGCAATGGTAAGCGCTTGTCAAGGCCAAAAAACAAAGTATCCCAATACTAAGGAAGGCGTGATGCAAATGGCACAAGCTTTGGGTGAAGTATCCCCATCTGATATTAAAAAAATGGCTCCAACGATGGAAGATTGTAAAGCCATTATGAAAAATGAAGAAGATGCCAAAAAACTGCATGAATACAGTGAAAAAGGATACGAACGATTGACGAAAATGAGTGAGAGTCCTATTCGTGGCAGAGAGGGGCAAACCGAAATATTAGTAAATCAATTGACGGTTGGGGGAGAAAATATGGCTGAAGAACTTAAGGAGTTTTCTGGAGGTTATAAAAAAGCTGTGGAGAAGATGAAAGCAGGGATTGTCATGTACGAATTCAACTTTGTAGAGCCAGGCGAAACCAGAGGAAGGCGCTTTGATGGTCTAATGAATGTAAACAACAAATGGGTATTAGTGCCTAAATTTTGGCGTGCATTTCGTAATTAATGACCGCTTTTGAATAGATTGTAAAAATATCACGTTGGAGACGGAGTAAAATTATAAAACATAATGAATCATTATTGTTATTTCAATGGTCAAATCCTTCCGGAAGATGACATCAGGTTCCAGATAAATGACCTGGGTATCTTACGAGGATATAGTGTGTTTGATTATTTAAGAACCTATAATTTTATTCCTTTTCTCCTTCAGGATTATCTCGTGAGATTCGAAAACTCTGTAAAATCCATCGATCTGTCTTTGCCCATTAGTAAAGAAGAAATCACGGAAAAAATAGAGGAGCTATTGTTTTGGCGTGCTGATAAAACCCAAGATGTAGGCATTCGTTTGTTAATGACTGGGGGGTATTCAGAAAATGGATACAATGCGCCTGAACATCCAAATTTTTTGATTCGGATAGAAGACCTTAAGCCAAAACCACGCAGTGATTATGAACAAGGAGTAAAAGTAATTACCCATCAATATCAGCGAGAATTACCCGAAATAAAAACCACCAACTATTCCCGTGCCTTGATTATTCACAAGGCGATGCAGGTACAAAAAGCAGTAGATGCTTTGTATCATTTAGATGGAAACATTAGCGAATGTACCCGTAACAATTTTTTCCTTTTCAAGGGTAACACCTTGGTTACTCCCAAAAACAACATCTTAAGAGGGATTACACGTAGAACAGTACTGGACCTTGCCGCTAGTAAGTTTCAAGTTGAGGAGCGTGACATCTACCTTGAGGAATTAAAAGAAGCCACCGAGGCTTTCAAAACTGGGACAAATACCCGTGTACTACCTGTAATTCAGATAGATGAGCTCAAAATCAATAAAAAACAAGTAGGGCCTAATACCAAAACCCTGATACAAATGTTTGCCGATTTTGCGCACGAATCCACCCTGATGGATTAAGTGATTGTGTTGAAAATTTTCCCGTCTTTTAGTTTTTATGAGAAACTTCTGGTTTGTGATTTTATGGATTTCCTTGGGTTTGGTGAGTCATCAGGCGCAAGGGCAGTGGGCCTTACGAGGCGGATATACCTATCAACTGAATAGTTTTGCCGAGGTAGGCGTAGGACTTATTACCAAAAAAGTAAAACCCTCTCACGATTTTGTAACTTTGAGAATACCAGAGAGGGTCAATAGTGTGTTTTTGAGCACCGAGTTTAATTTTGCTTCTGATTTTATTTTAGGAGGTAAACTGGGGTACGAAATCGCCTGGATTCGTTGGGCACCCGTCACAGCTCGTCTTAATTATGCGTATTATACCGATTTTAAAAATCAAGATATGCGAATTATTCCTGAGGCAGGAGTCAATCTATTTGGGTTTTTACACCTGACCTATGGTTATAACATTCCATTGCAAGCCACCGAGTTTGAGGCGATTAGCCGTAGTCGTATTTCGTTGATTATTGTTAAAGATTTTAGTAAGAAATAAAGGAATCAAAAAAATTATCTACTAAAACACTTGATGATTGCGCCAATTACCCCAAAAATAACTCCGCCAACAACTATGGTAATTTCAGCTTCTACCTTGGAGACCTGATCTCCTATACCAGCTACTAAAATTACTACAAAAAATATAGAGAGGATGGTCCAAATATTTCCCGCAAGGTTAGTATGATCATCTTCTTGAAAATTGTTATGAGAGGGGGGAGTAGAATAGTTTGGTCTTTCCATATTGATTGTCATTATGATTGTATAAAAGTAAAGAATTTGAGAAGAAATGAAGCTTCAACGAGAGTCAGCTAACTTGACATATGCACCATCCTATAAAAACAAGAAGTATTGTAACTCCTTCTAACACTACAAGGGCTGGACCTACCGCCTCAGCACCAATAGAGAACATACCTATAGGACAGAATACCACAAGAGCTATTAATACAGATCTAAAAGGGGCAAAATCCATTTGTTTATTAGCTTCTCTGCTTTCGGCTCGGTTTACTTTTTTACGGAGCTTTTTGACAATTGGCAAGAGTGCTGTTTCAGAGAGGTTATGAGCTTGGGCTACTCGTTGAGCGATCTGCTTATTATTGAGCTTATATTGGAGTGCTTGATAAATATCTTGATAGATTATATTCTCGGTTTGAACACTTAAGTTTTTCATATTTACGTTTTAAAAAAATTATCACTTGTTTTATTTGTAAATACGAAATAATATACTGATTTGTTGTGTTATTCTAAGCTTGATCAGGATCATATTCTTTTTTTCGTAAACCAGCAATCATTTGTGCCAGCCCTCCGATAGTTGCACCAAATAAGTAGACATAGAAGTCAGAAAAATTATCATCTTCGTCGATAAACACTAAGGTAAAGCTTACTACCAATCCGTTATAATGAATTATAACACTTTTCGTAATCTAAATCAGGGGGATTTTGAGGAGAGTTTTCGTTTGACCTATTCATATAAAGTATTTACTTTAAGTACCTTATACGATGATAACTACGCTTCAGCAGTTTAATAGCTATAAAGCCTACCCCAAATGCAATGCTCATAAATGTGAATACACGGCTTATACTATCTTGCAAAAGAAAATACGCTCCACAGGCACACAATACCGTAATCGTGAGAACATAAATACATTGTTGAGGTCTTTTATTATAACACTGATCCGATACTTGAATTTCTACTGATTGATTAGCCTTGTTATAAATAGAAATCGTTTCTAACAAGTTGTGTGCCTCTTCTGGGGTAAGTTGGTAGTGGGATTGAAGCTTTTGCCGGATGTTTTGGGGAGAGTGTAATTGTTTGCGCCAACACTTGATTTGGTCATTGATTTCGGTCGCATGTTCTGTAAAATACTGAGATTTGGTAAGGCGGGCTTTTTTTGATTTTTGAAATGAAATAGCATCTAGTAGCATATCCCAAGCTTGTTCCTGGCTAATGCCTTTGTTTACTAAAGCGTCTACTACTTTTAAATGATCTACATCTTGGTCCAGGCATTCTTGAATCCATTCATACAAACTATCTACGTGGAGGCTTTCAGAAGACGAATGCCCCAAACTTTGTTGGGCTTCCTGAACAATGAGAGTGGCGGTGACCTTACGAATTTTTTCGAGTGCTACTAACTCGCCAATAATTCGTTTTTGACTAACGCCCTCAATTATTTTTTGTTTTGCATAGTTGGTGGCCCGGGCAAGCTTGGCCGTATCAGAGACTTGTTTCATGTTGTGCTTAACTAATTTCTGGCTTGAGAAACCTTTGTTTCTCAGTGAAGATGATGTATAGTAAAAATTCTTCTTTCGATGATAGAATGCTATATAGTTATATACAGAATAATAAGGCAGGCGATGGAAAAAATTTTATAAAAGCAACTAAACTATGTATTATATATTACTACCTGATTTAATATATATGCAAATTATTTAAAAATCTCTATATTACACAACAATACTACCCATTAATCTAATGATGTCATTTTTTATAAGAAATAAGTACTTTTTGCTGATATGTGTATGGCTGTATGCCCCTGTTTTGATGGCTCAAAACCAGACAATCAAGGCCTTGCAAGATCGTGCCCAAGATCAACAACAAACATTGCAAAATCAGACTAAAGCGATTATAGATCAACAAAAAATGATTTTTGATTTGAGAGATAAACTGGCCAGGCAAGAAACTGCCATCAAAGTGCTCGAGTCTGAACTTACCTCCAAAGAACAAGCCTTACAAGACCAAATAAAATGGAATATTAATGTTATTAAAGTGATCGCTGGGTTCATCATTTTTGGAATAGCAGTGGTAATCTGGCAACGAAATTTTTTGGGTCGCAATCTGTTAGGAGTTTGGATAGAGGATAATTTCAAAGAATCGATTCGATATTATCTCAAAGACATCATTCAACGAAAAGTAAGAGATCGAGATGTGCGGGAAATTGTGCGGGAAAAAGGGAAAGATGCAGTGGAAGCACTGGTAAATAAGCACATCAAAGAGATAGATTTGGCTGATGTGATTGCGACAAACGCCCGCCCCCAAATAGACAAGGCCCTGAAAGACCTTGATCAAGAAGTAGCTGATAAACTGAAAGGTAAGGTTCCTACCTGGGAGCAAGATTTTAATCGTTACCTGGCATTAGGGCATAAGCTAGAAGCTAAAACGAGTGTATTAAACGAAACCTTGAGCTTTCCGGTAGAAACCAAGCTGGAATTGCAGGAGTTTAAAAAGGTATTATTTAAGGTAAAAAACCCTCCCGATTTTACCCCTGAAGATTGGTACCTGAAAGGCATTGACGAATACGAAACGAATGCTCTCAAAGAAGCTCGTGAGTCGTTTACCCAAGTATTGTATCAAAATCCAGAAGATACCAATGCAATGTTGTTTCGGGGAGCCATTCGCAAAGATTTAGCAGAGTATCGTTCGGCGCTCAAGGTGCTCAATCAAGTACTTCAGGAACATCCTGAACATAATATTGCGAAGGTATTGCGTGCCGAAACTCATTTTAAAATGAAGAAATATGACAAAGCCATTGAAGACTATGATCATATTTTGGCGGCAGCATCAGATTACTCATTTGGTTATTATGGGCGAGGCAATGCCTACAAAGAAAAGTTTGAATATGCAGCTGCCATCGAGAATTATCAGGTAGCAGTTGAAAAAGACCATATGTTTACTTTGGCATATCTAAGTGCTGTTGAGCTACAAATAATTACTGAAAATTATGAGGGAGCTCAGCGCTATTTAGACCAGCTCAGCGAATTGCCAGAGCTAAGAATACGAGATCAGATTATGGCCAAGTATTTCTTGATTTTGCTTCGGAACTTGCAACACCTTGGAACAGCTGAAGCTGAATTGCAGTTTGATGAGATTCTACAGCAGGATATAGAAGTACCCTGGGACTTGAGCAAGATAGATAAGTGGGTGAGCTCGAACAATAAGTTAGATAAGGATACGACGTTGTTTATTAATCAGAAAACCGAACTTCTGAAACGAAAAGTAAATACTGGGGAAATCTTAGAAGCATAGATGACTTAAACCCTGAAAGTGACTATTGTTCTCTCAAAATTCGGCATTCCCTAATTACCGTTTGGAATTAATTCCTTGATATAAAAAATCCCCTGCATTTTTCAATACAGGGGAGAATCTTTTGGGATAACCCACAAGTTGTCAAATAAGATTACTTCTTATTAGCAGCCTTGTTTTTGATATCCTGAACCTCAGTACGGATTTCTTGGGCAAGTACTTTAATGTCTTGCATGGCTTTACGTACACGAGTTCCAGCAGCTTGGTTATCTTTCTCATAGAATTTAGCAAAATCTTCTTTCACTGTGTCCAAAAGGTTCTGCACATCTTCGAAACGATTCTTACTCATAGAATTAATTAATAAAAGTTTATGATTAATAACAGTTGATTACTCAAGCAACACCCTAAGCCATTACTTCATTCAAAGTAGGCATAGGCTTGTTGTATTTTCCAGCCTGGAGATTCTTGGCTATAATTTCAAAAGCGTTTAATGTTTTTTCTACATCTTCAAGAGAGTGAGCCGCCGTAGGGATAATACGTAACATAATCACGTCTTTTGGTACTACTGGGAACACCACAATTGAGCAGAAAATATTGTAATTGGTGCGTAGATCAATCACAATGTGACCAGCCTCGTTGGTACCACCTTTCAAAAATACAGGGGTTACTGGTGACTGGGTTTGTCCTATATTGAAACCTCGGGTTTTTAATCCATCTTGCAATGAAGTAACTACCTTCCAAAGGTTTTCGCGTAGTTCAGGACGGTTGCGTAGCATATCTAATCGCTTCATAGCACCTTTTACAATAGGCATAGGCAACGACTTAGCGAAAATCTGAGAACGCATATTGTAGCGTAGATAGCGACATACATCTTTTTGTGAAGAAACAAATGCTCCAATTGTAGCCATAGATTTGGCAAATGTAGAGAAGTACACATCGATTTCATCTTGTACTCCTAAGTGTTCACCTGTACCAGCACCGGTAGCACCCATTGTACCAAAACCGTGAGCATCGTCTACAAACAAACGGAAATTATGTTTTTTCTTAAGTGCTACAATTTCCTGGAGTTTACCAAGTGATCCGGCCATTCCAAATACACCTTCGGTAATTACCAAAATAGCACCACCAGTTTCATCTACTACTTTTTGCGCACGCTCTAATTGTTTATCCAGGTTTTCGATGTTGTTATGAGGATACACAAAACGTTTCCCCATGTGCATACGAAGACCATCTATAATACAAGCGTGAGACTGAGAATCATACACTACTGCATCTTTACGGTCAATCAAGGCATCTATTACCGATACAACTCCCTGATAGCCAAAGTTAAGCAGTACAGTATCTTCTTTATTTACGAACTCTGAAAGTTGAGCCTCAAGTTCCTCATGCACCGTGCTGTTACCCGACATCATACGCGATCCCATAGGATAAGCCATTCCCCACTCGGCAGTAGCCTCAGTGTCAGCTTTGCGTACTTCGGGATGATTGGCCAACCCCAGGTAGTTATTCAAACTCCAGGTCAATACCTTTTTGCCTTGAAAATTCATCCAAGGTTGAATTTCTCCCTCAAGTTTTGGGTAAGTAAAATACCCGTGCCATTCAT
>DMXI01000279.1 GCA_003483885.1 Microscillaceae bacterium | reverse complement strand
CAAACTAAGGCGGAAAGAAAGACGTTGCGATTCAAGCACTTTTCATTATTGATAAAAACCATCAAAACGCAAATCCCAGCAAATAAAAATTAGTGTACGGTCTTGAATAGAGCATTACTCGTTACTACATCTTACCTGAAACTCATTAGGAAATTCATCTTACTCTAGTTCGTCAAACTTCATCTTCAAAGTAAGTCATTCAAGGAAAATCTTTCTATTCAAACGTTTGTGGAGCTACTGAAGCTGGAAAAATTTGTAAAAAACAGGTCCAGCATTTTTTTATCGAATATAAAACAGAAACTTAAGTTAAGTATGCCTTCTGTTCCAAAACAAATTTGACGTTTTTGGGAGAAGCTACCGCAGCCCCTGATAATCAACACATTGTGCAGCCTTGCCAAGAAATCGAAAAAAATACTTAAGACTATCCGTGAATTCTTTGCTCCAATCAAGCTTACAAGTACGAATTTTGTTATGATAGTGTGAATTCTTTTAGGTAGGTATTAGGACAAAACTCCAAAGATTTTTATATTTTTGTTTTTGTGCCTATTTCATAAACTCACAATAACGCAAAACATTTATTCCAGGCCAAGTCTATTCTAAACTATGAACGAACAAGAACATCTGGATCGTTTACGACATCATAATGCGGTGCAAGCCTTCATGGAGGAAGACAGCCAAGATTGGGTTGCCCAAAGTGATCAACGATGGGATAATTACATTCAACAAAAACTCATCGATGAGGAAGCTACTACCACCCCTCTCCAAATGTTTGTAGCTCCTGGCGAAAGCCTCGGATCAGTCGTACAGAAATACGAAGTTTCGCTTACCTCACTTTCCCACTACAATCAAATACAAGATCCCGCCCAATTATTTACTGAGGATACCCTCATCAATGTACCTACGGTTTTTCATCAAGCCAGTAGTCACGATACCTGGGAAGGAGTCGCCCAACAATACGAAGTAGACGTAGCCCAATTAAAGGAATGGAATGATCACCCGCTGCAATTGTTTGAGGGAGATACAGTTAAAATCCCCGACAAGAGTGGACACCCGACCGCGCAAGGGAAACTACCTGAACCGCTCAAATCCAATATGGAGCAACTGGGTGGAGTAAGTCTGGACGATGTAAAGGTACACTACAACTCCGACAAACCAGATCAATTAACCCAGGAAAACGCCAACCCGCAACAACCAGTGCAGCGAAAGGCGGCAGCGTATGCCCAGGGTACCGATATTTACCTGGCTCCTGGCCAGGAACAACACCTCGCTCACGAAGCCTGGCATACTGTACAGCAAAAACAAGGACGGGTGCAAGCCAACGCACAGGCCAAAAACGGTATTGGCATCAATAATGACCCCGCCCTGGAAAAAGAAGCCGATGATATGGGCGCTAAGGCCGAAGCCATGGGTCCTTCTAAGTCTGGTGCTTCCTCGAGTAGTTCTTCTACTACGACTACTTCCTCACCTTCTGGGGAAAAAACGGTACAGACCAAATGTACGGCTTGTGCTGGCGGAGTAAATAAAAATAAAAAAACAGCTCAATTGAAAGTATTGGGCGATTCAGATCATCACTCTGCTCCTTGTCCACATTGTGGCTTCGAGGGAGTACAGCCAGTGCAGGCTAAATTTACGACTGATATTGCCCCAGTGGCTCAGTTGCAAGAAATCACCTGTGAAGGAGGCAGCAACACCAATCCGACTACTACGGCCAATGAGGGAGATCAGCAATTGGGCAATAATACGCCTAATTCAGAGTCAGGTACCCCAACACCTCAATCGCAGGAACAAGGAAATCAGGGAGAAACTTCGTCCCAGAAACCACAAACTGGATCGCAACCTAAGGAAAAAACCAACGAATCCTCTTTACAAAATAATCCCCAAAATGAGGATCCAACTGCTAAGGAGAAATCAAAAGATGGATCACCTCAAACCAAAGGGGAGAAAAATACTGGTAAAGAAAAATCAGAAGGCCCTCAAGGGAAAGCAAAAAAAGGGAATCAAAAACCCAAAGACGAGAAGGGCAACGAAGGATCAGGCAATGGTACCGATGCCAGCAATAAGGCCACAGAATACACCAAGTCTACTCCTACTCAAATGGGGCAACAACATGCCTCTATTGGCGCTGAAATTAAAACCGCGGCCAATCAGGATATGACCCGTATCCAGGGTGAACTAACGCCAAGAACGGCTCGTCTTAGTGGAGCGCCCAAACCAGGTTCTGAGGAATTTGCTTTGCAAAATGCCCAGATAACCAATCCACAAGAAAATCTGGGGTCTGAACCCAAAGCTCCGGAGGCTGAAACGCACGAACACAATACCAACGAACCACCCAAACCCGAGCTACCCGACGATGCCGAGGAAGAAGGTGGATTTTTCTCAAGACTTTTTGATGCGCTGAGTGACTTCCTCGATAGCATCCGAGGCATGTTGGTCAACATTCCGGTACAAGATCCTGGGGTAAGTACTTCGGCAGGAAATTCGCCAAGTATTCAGCTACAAGGAACGGCTAATCCGGATCGGGCTGATCATCAAGTGACTCAGCGAAATACCGAAGTTGAAGACGAGCAAACCCGAGTGACTGAGGCCATTCGAAACCATCCTGGTCCTGAGAATGTACAACCGCTCGAAATAGACACTCCGTTTGAGGTTCCTCAGTTACAAACTGAAATTCCTGATGTGAACATGGTGATGGATGAAAACATTGATCGCTATGTCAATGCTGAGATGCCACCTGAGGTACGTCAGTTGGCTGATGCCGACCTGGATGCGGTACTCCAACCTCATTTGGAAGGCCCTCGGGCAAATCTGGAAGGGGAAGTAAATACTCAGCAACAACTGCGTACTCAAACAATGGACGAAAATGATCGTCAGTTGCAGGAGCTGAACCAACAGGTACAGAAAGATCAGGAAAGCAAGGTCAATACCGCTCGACAAAATATGCGGGGTGAAATGCGCCGGGGAGAAGAAGAAAGTCAGCGATTGACGGCGGAATTTAAAACCGAAACGGATACTCAACGAACTACCCTCCACGGGCAACTGGAAGAACGGGTACAACAAGATAATGTAGCCGCCCGAGGCAAATTACAAGACGCTGCTTGTGAAGCCGAACGCCATCAGGCCGAAGCCGAAAGAAAAGCCCAAGAAGAAAGAGCTCGTGCCGAAAAAGAAGCCGAAAGTCAAGACGAGGGAATCTTTGATGCCATTGGTGATTTCATGAGCGACTTGTGGGATGCAGTAACGGAAGCCATTGATGGCTTTTTTGAAGAAGCTCGTCGCTTAATTAGTGAAACTATTGAAGCCGCCCAAAATGCGGCGGTCAGCTTAATTGAAGCTGGGCGTCAATGGGTGGTAGACCAAATAGATGGTTTTAGAGATTGGCTCAAAGACAAGGTAACCACCTTCTTGGCAGACAAATTCCCCGCCTTGGCCGAAACGATCAATCAGGCCATTGATGCGGTGGCGGATGCGGCCATTGAGGAAGTGAACCAAATGGCTGAAGACCTCAAGAAAGGGGTGGAAGAACTGGCCAAACAACTTTCCGAAGCCATTGACAATATCTTGTCAGCGATTCAGGAAGGTATCAATACTTTTGTAGACATTGTAGGCGCCATTCTGAGTGGAGACTTTGCCAAAGCAATGGAGATTGCCTTTATGGCCTTGTGCAAAGCGGCGGGTATCAACCCCGACGAGGTAATGGAGTTTATCAACAAGGTGGGCGATCTGATCATGACGATCTTCAACGATCCGAAGACCTTCTTGATGAATGTGCTCGATACCGCTACTTTGGGTCTAAGCAACTTTGTGACCAACATCTTGTCTCACCTAGGTAAAGGGTTGATGACTTGGTTGATGGGACCACTCGGCAAACTCAACATTACCTTGCCAGAGAAGTTTGACTTGCAAGGTATCTTCTCGCTGACGATGCAGGTGCTGGGCTTGACTTACCAAAATATCCGTACCCGTGCCGTAGATAGACTGGAAAAAGATTATCCAGGCAAAGGGGAGCAGATTGTAGGTACCCTGGAAACCACCGCAGGTATCGTAATGGATGTATTCCAAAATGGGCCGATTGCGCTGTGGGAGCACTTCCAGGAATTTGTGGGCGACCTGAAACAAACGGTGATGGATGGCATCCAGAGCTTTGTGGTAGAACAATTAGTTCGCTCTGGTATAGACATCTTGCTGAAAATGACCAACCCAATTGGGGGAGTCATCAAGATTCTGGAAACGGTCTACGACTTCATTATGTTTATCCGCGACAACTGGGAGCGTATCTTCAAGTTTGCTCAAACGGTATACGATACCGTAGCCGACATTGCCGCTGGAAACATTGCTGGAGCCGCGGCAATGCTGGAAAATGCCCTGGCCCAAACCATTCCGATGATCTTAGACTTCTTGGCCAAGTTGCTCAACTTTGACGGCATTGTGGATAAGATCCAGGATATTATGAAGAAAATCCAGGCACCAATCAATCAGGGAATTGATAAGGTGTTGGATATGATCGTGAAGGCCGCACAGCGAGTGATCCGAGGCATCACTGGCAAAGGAGATGAGGATGACAAGAAGAAAGGGGACGAAAGCCCTGAAGCGCGTAAGAAGGGAGCTAAAGAGAAATTGGTGAAGTTGATGAAGGCCAAGAAGAACATGAGCCAACAAGAAATGAACAATACCTTGGTGGACTTGAAGGCCGAATTCAAACTATCTAAAGTACAAATAGAAGATATGAAGACTGCCCCAAAAGTGGCCTTCTACGCTTCTCCGGCTACTTATTTGCCTGTTGCGGCTAAAATAAAAGATGGGCAAAAAGCAAATACACAAAACCAACAATCAGTTAAAAATGGAGATTACATAAAAGCAACTAATTATGATGGTGCATTCCCATCTCCAGGAAAAGAGTTGGTAAATCATTTTAATAGACAATTCGCTGGTAAACGAACCACTGTGGACAACGGCACACCACCAGTAGCTAAAACTAAAAACAATAATGGTACTGTAAACTTATATGCAATTCAACCAATTGCAGGTAATGTTCTTGGTTTGGAAACATCTAGTAAAGGGGCCAGCTATCTTCGCGCTGGTGAAGTAATAGCTAAATCTAGTGTGCGAAGAGGCCCAAAACGATCTGACACAACTCGAAAAGAAACTGTATTTGGACACTTTGGAGTAGATGAAGAAAAAATATTAAAAGGTGATTCTGTTGCTTACAATGGAGGACACTTGGTAGGTGATCAAATAATGGATAGTCATCGTGCTTTCAATCTCTATGAAGATTGGAATTTAGCTCCCCAAAACAGAAGTTTTAACTCTCCTAACTATACATCTGCCATCGAAAATGTAGTTACCAATGCCATAAAGTCAGGAGCGACAGTAGAATATAATGTAAAAGTACAATACCCTGATAACACTTATAATATCAAACCTTCGGTAGCCATTCAAAATGTTTTGCCTTCTGCTAATAATTTATACCGTCAGCAAATAGAAGGTGCTATTCAGCATGATTCTGCATTAGATGCCAATTTTGCCCTGCATAGAAGAGTTCCAGGATATTGGCAAGCGCAAGCTAAAGTAGTTGGAGGTAGTGGTACGCTTAATTCAGGAAACATAACCGCTCGTAATAACGTAGCATTTGAAAATAATCCTACCAATCTTGATCCATCACGACCTTACAATCCAGCAAACCCTGAAGCGGTAAGATATTCGCTTCAAATTGCACAAGGTCAGGGACAACCACTTACAGCTATTCAAAATGGACCAACTTCTGGCAATCCAATTAGTTATAGTGGAGCTACAACTGTAGTAGAAACAGCCCGTCAACAAACTTTTTAATATAGATTAGGAAAAGTAGCGTAAGCAATGAAAAACGAAACAATCAACCACAAACAGGCCACCGAATCTCCCTGCAATACTTGCAGTGAAGCACCTTGTTGTCATTTATTACAATTGCAACAAATAAGTGTAAGCAAACTGACTGACCTGGACTTGATTGCCTATTATCTCAATTTTGAGAATATCACTGCGGCTTTGACCAGAGATGGTCAATGGACCATTTATTATCGGCAACCTTGCCAATACCTCAACCAACAGGATTATAGTTGCACGGTTCATAATACCCCTCAGCAACCCAATATTTGTATCCATTACAATCCTTATAATTGTTTTTACAAAACGGCTCATTTGGCCAAAACCCAAACGGGTGGGGCAGTAGTTTGGATTAATCGAAAGCGGATGCAACGCTTGATGGATTTGATGCTCTACGATGAAAGTCGTCAGTTGGTACAATTGCCCGAAGATGTGGATGTATTTGCCGAGCTAGAGGCTATACCTTACCAAGACCCCGAATTGGTGGCGGCTCCTGAAGACCCGGTGCGGGCCACCTGGAAAGAAAAAATACAAGCAGGTGAAATGCCTGTGCCCCAACCCGTGAATCGCTCTTTTGAAGAAATACAAAATCCCTGTAAAGGTTGTGCCGCTCACTGTTGTACTAATTTGTTATTTGTACAGGGTTTACCCATCAACTTTAGTAACCTTGACTTTTTTAAATATTGCCTGGGTTTTCCAGGCGTAGAGTTAGGTATTTCGGATACTCAATGGACTCTGATTGTGAGAACCAAATGTCGCCATTTGGGTGCGGACAACCAATGTGGGGTTTACGGAAAACCCGAGCGCCCACTGGTGTGTAAATACTACGATGCAGGTAGCTGTACTTACAAGGTAGGTTTTGGTCAGCCTCGCCCTCAAGGCTACATGCGCATTGGTTACGAAGAATACAATTGGTTGCTGGAAACCTATGGCTTCGATGATGCTGGCAACATTACCGTAGGTTGGGATACCGAAACCTTGCGCCAACACGTTGAAGAAAAATGGCGTAATACCCCTTCTAAAGAAATACAAGTAAATTAATCTAATATTTATTGGAGCACATGCTTTTAAAAAAAGAATTCGAGTTTGTAGAGAGTTCAAGTCCTATTACTGAACCCATTAGTAAGTTTGGTGGGCAACCTGTATGGATCAATACTCCTCATTGGCCGCTTGACCCTTACTCTTCAGAACCAATGCTATTTATGGGGCAAATAGCATTAAAGAATGATATTTTTCCTACATCTGATGGATTAGTTGCGTACATTTTTTTTGGTGCAGCATTAGAGCCTGTGACTGGCTCAGCTTTGGCTATTGTTCTTCAGAATCCTCAAGATGACTTTTTTAATACTCACTCTAATCCAGAGATTAAGTTTACTTCTGAAGCCACTGGGCCTACCATCTATGAATTTAATGAAGAAGATGAAATGGTATCTAAAGAATATCTATTGTCTTTTCAAAATCTTAAAGAGGAAGAAAGTGTTCCTTTTGAAGAAAGATACACTCAGGGAGAATTGGATATTGAAGTAGGTTATAACTTTTCTAAACCCGAACTTGCTGGAAATAAAATTGGGGGGCAACCAATATATGTTGAGCGACGTACACCTCCTGATTGTTTTACTTCGGATGATTGGCATATTTTACTACAATTAGCCCCAAAACAAGGATACATCGATGGTTATGGTACCAACTTTTATCCTTTTCACATGGAGTTGTATGGCTTTAGTATTGTTCAAATTTTTGTATCGAAAGATTATAAACAAGTAGAAGCCTATATTCTATCTCCTTGATAATTTACATTACCAAATGTTACTCAAAACTCAATTCCAGATTGTAGAAACATCTAGCCCTATTACCGAACCTATTAATAAATTTGGGGGACAACCAGTATGGGTCAATACCCCTCATTGGCCACTTGACCCAGCAACAGGTAAACAGATGACATTTCTGTCGCAAATTGTTCTTACTCCTGAACTATTTCCCGATAGTCAAGGGATCATAGTCTACATATTTTTTGGTGAGGGTGAACCGCTTTATAATGAAGCCTTTGCAGTAGTATTACAAAACAAAGATAATGTTTCAATGAATACTCATGTAGAGGTCAAATTTATAACAGAAGCTACTGGACCAAGTCTTTATGAATTAGAAATAATAGATGAAGAGCGCCAATGGGTTGCAAAAGAATATCAACTAGCTCAGGAATCAATCATAGAGGAAGAAGGCTTACCCTTGTTAGAAAGATATGATGATGCAAATGATTTAGATTACGATGAGGGCTATCAATTTTCCAAGCCTGAATTGGCTGGGAATAAAATTGGTGGTCAACCTTTCTACATTGAAGGGTTAGATACTCCCCCTGAATATTTTACTGCTGATCAATGGGAACAATTACTACAATTAGCACCTACAGAAGGCTTTTGGAACAATTTACAACCAAACTTTTACCCCTTCAAGATGGAATTGGGTGAATTTGGGATTTTAAATGTATTCATTACCAAGGATTACAAACGGGCTGAAGTCTATATTCAAACTCCATAGCTTTTTTATATAACCTATGCTTTTAAAAAAGGAACTTGGGTGAAATCATGTATAAAGATTTATTTGACTCAATGGTTCAAAAGCTTGAAACAGCAGGAGCCACAATTTTAAAAAATGAAACTGACCCTATCTTAACAGCAGGAGAATTAAAAATTCGGGAGGAAAGCTTCCAAACAACCTTTCCTGACTGGGTATTAAAGCTATACGGCGAACAAAATGGCCTATTGAGGCGATGGGAGTTAAAACAAAATGATATTTCTCTTAGTGGTTTTATTAATTTGTATTCATTCGAAAGAATGTATATTTATAGTCACGAAAAACAGCAATTATGGGAAGATTGGTATAAGGAAGAAGATATAGAACGCATCAAAAAGCATTGCATTTTGGAGCAAATTTTAGGAGATGATTCTTACATTACGGTTAAGTTTTTACCTGAAAACAAATATGAATTGTATTATGTAGGAGAAGATTATGTAAATGATGGCGGCTCAGAAGATTTGCCTAAAATACCACTTACTATAGAACAATACATCAAAGTAATTACTGGATATTATGGTGTATATGGAATTTGTCATCACTTATACAAAGACGAGTTTTATAAGAATCCATTTGATGTTTATCCAAAGTTAAGGGAATTGGAGCAAATGTTCCCTGATTTTGAACCTCCCACAATTTAATAACAAGATTAGATAATGATAAGAAGCGTAGGTGAAAACTTATGCTTTTTTTGTGCATATTTGAATTTATTAAACAAATCGTTTAACCAAAGAGATTTATGCTACTCAAAACACAATTTCAAATTGTAGAAACATCCACCCCTATTACTGAGCCTATTACCAAATTTGGCGGACAGCCTGTATGGATCAACACTCCTCATTGGCCAATTGATCCTGCAAGTGGTGAGAAAATGATGTTTCAGTCACAAATTGTGCTTGATCCTGCTTTATTTCCAGATAGTAATGGAGCCATTGCTTATATCTTTTATGGTGATGAGGAACAACTGAGCAATTATGATTTTGTGGTTGTATTGCAAACTAAGGAGAATGAGTCGTTAAATACCCAAACTGAAGAAATTGACTTTGTAAATGAAGCTACTGGTCCCGCCATTTATGAATGGGTAGAGATAGGTGGCGAGGAAGAAAAAGTTTCTAAAGAATATAAGGTAGTAATAGAGTCTGTGATAGAAGAAGAAGATTTGCCTTTATTGGAAAGGTATGATGAGATGAATGATTTAGACTATGATGCTGGTTATCAGTTTTCTAAAACTGAATTGGCAGGAAACAAAATTGGGGGACAACCTTTTTACATCACAGGATTAGATACACCTCCTGAACATTTTGTTGCTGACCAATGGGAACAATTGATGCAACTAGCCCCAGTTCAAGGCTACTGGGATGGCAATCAGCCTAATTTTTATCCTTTTTATATGGAAATGGGGGAGTTTGGGATTCTAAATGTGTTTATTACTAAAGATTATAAACGGGCTGAGGTTTATATTCAAACGCCTTAGTTTTATTGCACCACAGGCTACGCAAAACCCCATTCCAAATGGTAGGAAATGCGAGCTTCATTTGATGAATCTATAAAAATCAAGTAACCCATTTTTCTACTAAAATGAGATAAAGAATTCAAGCAAATTTTATCTACTCATTCATCATAATCCAAAAGGCCTGGAAGAGCGTCTATTAAACACCTGACAATCAAACACTTAACCGATATCACAATGCGCTTTTTCAACATCTTTAGCATTGTTTCTTTCTCCCCTACAACCACAAGGTTGATAAATACGAATTTTCTGAAAATATCATTGGTATAAGTTCTTGCAAATAGACTAACTTCGCTCTTGAAATAACGTATAACAACTGAACTCTTTTTTGTTTTGTTTTTGGGCACATTCTCTCCCAAAACTTCGTACCGAAAAGAGGGCGAAAAGCTTACAAACTTTTAATTTTTCAATTACAATCTATATCTATGAAAAAATATAGTTTACTATTATTATTGGCACCTTTGGTATTCGCGATTGCATCTTGTAAGAAAAAAGATGAAAACAACCTGACTCCTGAACAAGTACAGGAAGCAAAATTGATTGCCAGCCAATGGAAGGCTACTGGTATCTACGCAACTGGCTCCAACACTCCTTTACAAACCTTTAACCTTACGCTTGATTTCAAAGATGGTAATGGTACTGCTACCAATGTAGACAACACCATTATTGTAAATGGGCTCACCAATGCTCCTTTGACTACCCAGTGGCAGGTAAATGCAGATGGAACTTTATTGACGATGAAAATACCTAGTGCCAGTTCTATTTTGAGCGCAGGTACAGATATAACTGCTATCGTAACTGCTTTGGTAAGTGCGCCAACTACTGAGTTAAAAATCACGCTTTCGGACACTGATTTGGTAATTTTTGGAGAGTCTGGCAAAGACATCAATGTATTTGGTATTCCATTACCAGCTGGTGCAGAATTGAGATTTAACAAAACTGGGGTAGCTACTGATGTGCCTACCAATAGTTTATTAACGGCCGTTACCTGGAAAGGTGAAGGAGTATATACCAACGGTATTAAGAGTAGTGCTGACATTACTGCCCAAACAATGAAATTTGGTACTAACTTGTTAGGCTTGAATACGGTAACTATTTCGGGCGTTCCTGCTCCTGTTACCTGGTCTATCAATGATGCAGCCAACCCAACTCAGTTGACGCTGATTTTCCCACAAATAGGCAACGTAGCCTCTAGGACGGAGACATTTGCTATCTCAACACTTAGCAGTACCAACTTAAACTTAAAAGGTACTAGTAGTACTAAGGTAAATATTGTAATTACCGAGTTAGACGTGAATACTGAATTAAGAATGGTTCCTCAATAGAAAGAAACCTACTTTTATATAAATACAAAGAGCGGCCAAAAGCCGCTCTTTTTTATTTTAAACCTCGCTTGATTTTAGCATTGTCCAGACGATGTAAAACGAACTTAGTCTAACACAATCCTACTTCGAAATTCGGCCTGCATTAATCGTTATTCAAAGTTCAAAGAACTTTATCTTAACCTTACAATCGTCACTCCAGCTCCTCCCCTATCGGCGTGCTCGTCTTTCATACTTTCAATGTCTTTGAAACCTTTCAGACGTTGACGAATAAGGGTCCGCAAAATACCGTCGCCTTTGCCATGTACAATTTGTACTTCCTGAATACCTACCAAAATAGCATCATCTATAAAGATTTCTACCTCTTTCAAGGCTTCGTCTCCCCTTTTGCCCCGCAAATCCAGCTTACTATTAAAATTAGCCATCTTTTGGGTCAAATCCAGCCCTTTTACTCTTGAAGGACTGCTATTTTCCTGTGCTTGTTTTTTAAAGGTTTTGCGACTGATTTTCTCCAGGCGATTGAGTTTGATTTTAGACTTAAGGTCTCCAATCAATATCTCAACGTCTTTGCCGCGCATATCTATGACTTCACCAATAGTGGTTTGTCCTTTGATACGCACCAGGCTCCCCACCTCAATCTTACCTTCAATCACTTTTATCTCTTCTTCTGCTGGTTTCTTTTCTTCCACCATTTCAGGCTTGAGTTCTTGTTGGTAAGTGTTCAGGTCTTTGCGCAACTCCTTGGTAGCCAACTTATCCGCTTTATTTTCCTTGATTAGGCGAATGGTTTCTTCAATTTTCTTATTGGCTTGTTCTACCAGTCTTTTGGCATCTACCTTGGCTTGGTTCATGATTTTTTTACGCTCATTGTCCAAGTGCTCTTTCAAGGATTTATACTGACTGGTCATTTTTTCCAACTGATCGTTGCGCTGGGTTAGGCGTTGGTTTTGAGTCTCAAAGTTCTTTTTCTCAATTTCCAGTTCCCGCAATACCTTATCAAAATCTACCTGCTTGCGTCCTGCTTTTTTCTGCGCCCGATGAATCACTTCGCGTGGAAGCCCTATCTTACGGGCAATCTCAAAAGCAAACGAGCTTCCTGGCTTGCCCATCTCGAGCTGATAAAGCGGCTCTAAGTTCTCTACATCAAAACGCATCGCCCCATTGATAATATTGGGCGCATTTTCGGCGTAGAACTTCAAGTTGGTATAGTGCGTCGTGATCACTCCCTTGGCTTTAGAAGCATCCAGTTTTTCTAAAATAGCCTCAGCCACGGCAGCTCCCAGTGAAGGTTCGGTACCAGTTCCAAATTCATCGATCAAAAACAAGGATCGCTGGTCGGCAAATTTCAAAAAATGCCTCATATTGGTCAAGTGAGAGCTATAGGTACTCAAGTCGTTTTCCAGGGACTGCTCATCACCAATATCAATGAATACATCTCTGAAAAAGCCCAAGCGTGAGTTTTCGTGCATTGCTACCAGTAAACCACATTGGTACATGTACTGTAGCAAGCCTACGGTTTTGAGCGAAACTGATTTACCTCCGGCATTGGGACCCGAAATGACCAATATTTTTTGAGATTCGGTCAAAGTCAGATCCAATGGGATTACTTTTTTGCCCTGCTCCTTGAAGCTCAAAAACAACAAAGGGTGGCGAGCCTCGCGCCATTCCAGCAAGGGTTCTTCTACCAAAGTAGGCATCACCGATTGGGTATTCAGGGCTAAACGAGCTTTGGCCTGGATAAAATCAATCATTCCCAAGTAATTGTAAGCCCGACGCAATACCGAAATATGTGGACGTACCGTATCAGTCAATGCAGTCAGGATACGAACCACCTCGTTGCGTTCCTGGTATTCCAGTTCGCGGATTTCGTTGTTGGTATCAAAGATTTCGGCAGGTTCCAGATATACGGTTTGCCCCGTAGACGACTGGTCATGCACAAAACCTTTGATGCGGCGCTTGTTTTCGGCCTTGACCGGGATTACCATACGCCCCTCGCGAATGGTGAGCGAGGCATCATCTTTTACGTAGCCCTCTTTTTTGGCCAAGCTTAGAATATCATCCAAACGACGACGCAAATTGCTTTGCTCTACAATGATTTGGCGACGAATTCTTTGTAACTCAGGCGAAGCAGTATCTCTTACTTTGCCCCGCTCGTCTATCACTTGGTCTATTTGTCGAATCAACCCACGATCTAGCTCAACTGAACGACTTAGTTCAATCAAATAAGGGTAGGTTGTTTCTTCTTTATTATCAAAAAACTGTAAGCATTCCCGAATGGTGGTAAGTGAGGTTTTGAGCTCAAAAAACTCTCTCTCTGATAAAAATGCTCCTTCCAGTGCTGCCTTAGATAAATAATCGTGGGCATCTATATAATTCTGACGCGGGAAGCCTTCTTCCTGCAACAGGATATCTTTGAATTCGGCGGTTTGCTTGACTAACTTTTGTACTAATTCGAATTTGGTCGAAAATTTAATTTTCTCTACATAAGCCTGCCCTAAAGTGCTGATACAGGCAGCTTTGAGTAATTCTCTGATTTTATCGAATCCTAATTTTTCTTCTAAATTTTTAGGATAAATCATTGTCCAGTAGTATTAATATTTTGCTTATATAATATGTAAGAGCAACTGTGTAACAAATGGTAAATGATCAACGGTTAATGATGGATATAGATTACCAATATAGTTGCGAAAGCTCAATAAGATGTTTGAGTGAAATTAAGGGAACATGCCATTGATACCATGAGGGGGATTGGCTCTGCCCAAATGGTAGAAATCATTTGTTAGTGTGTGACTAACGTTCTTCATTTATTATCAAAAAGATTTTGTCCAGCATCTCGGCTCCTCTTGTTTTTGAGTGAATGAATTTGTATCAATGGTTTTGTAATGGGACGACAAATATACAGTTTTTTATGGGGAAAAGACAAGTCTTTGGAAAGTGTTTTCAAGTTTATTACCTGAAATTGATGCTCTCTTAGCTACGAGCATACTACTAGACATTTTGGCTAAAGTTGGCCGTGAGGACACAACCAACGGCGCAATGGCCTTCGTTTGTGTCTCCACAAACGAAAAATGTCCAGTAGTATGGGCTGCTGGGTAATATATAGACTACGGTCTTGGATTTCGGCAACACTACATGTAAATTACTGACATACAATCTTTAAACGAACCTGAATCTAAACATATGAAAGCATCTTATCTAAACCTGTTAGGCTTTATCCTTTTCGGTACTATGTTGTGGTCTTGTGGTGGCAAACCTGCTGCCAATAACCAAGACACCCCAACCACTGACTCTAGTAAAACCACCCAATACACCTACACGGTGTCGTTGAGCGAAATCAAGGGTAGTAAAGCCCCAAGCTTACAATCTTTTGTACATGCCGTAGAAGGCAACGAATGGCTGTTATTTGGGGGCAGAACCAACGATGTAGCTGACAACATTGCAGGGGGCATGCATAACTTCTCTAATTACAGCAATGAGGGCTTCCCTAAAAAGACTTTCAATACCAATTTGTTTGTATACAATGTGCAGGATACTGTGCTCTATCAAATGTCGGTGGATAGTTGTATTGCAAAAATGATAGAAAACCTTCCAGCACTCAAAAGTATGCAAGCCAAGCTACGATCCATTTTTGTAAACTCAAACCCTCAGATTGCCGAGCGGGGTGATTACATCTATGTGTTGGGAGGCTACGGGGTTGGTTATCAAGGCGATGCGGGGTATATTACTTACCCACAAGTAGCCAAAATACAAATAAAAACACTGATAAAACTGATCAAGAAAGAAGCATTATCAAAAGACGAATGGAATGGATTGATCAAAGTAAACCTCAATTTACCTGAACCAGTCATTGCTACTGGGGGAGAGATGTTTATCATCAATAATACTTTTTATCTCGCTGGAGGACACAATTTCCGGGAAGCGGGTAAAAAGTCTTTCCAAAAATACCTGGATGCGGTTCAGCCTTTTGAGCTGGCAGATAGTAGTGACCATTTCCTAAAAGTGACTGTAGGGAAAGCCATTACTGATAACTTACCCGATAGTACCACGGTTTTCCGTCGCCGAGATGCGCCGATTGTACCTATCGTGAGCAAAATTGATAATACGCTAAAGCCAGGAATAGCCTTGTATGCTGGCGTATTTACCTATGGCAACGATGGTACAGCGTGGCCCGATGCTATTTACATTCACCCACAAACTCAAACCAAAGAAGGGCAATTTTATACTTATGATAAGCCTTATAATCAAATGGGTAACAATGCATATTCTTGCGCAGATTTTGGTGGATATGATGGCAACAGCGAAACTTTGCATACTTTTTTATTAGGAGGTATTGGCGCTGGTAAAGACGACACGGAGTTATCGTTTACCAACAATGGTTTACAGATTACATACAATACCCAACTGGATATGCTTACAACAGTGCTAACTAAGCCACAAAGTACTCCACAGAGTTTACCTGAAGTATATAACAGTGACACCTTAAAACATGGCGCTGAAGCAGCACTAATGCCCAACGAAAAGCTGATGAAAATGCCAGATAGTGAAATCATCGACCTGAACAAATCGTTTGGCGAGGCCAATACCATTGATATTGGTTATGTATATGGAGGCATTTTGTCAAAATCGGCGGCACCTGGTGGTTCAAGCAAGGGGCAGTCTATGGCATCTCATAAAATATGGAAAGTAACGTTGACCCGTAAGCCGCTACAAACGCCGCAAAGTCAATAGTTTGCATTACTTACAAAACAAAAAACGCTACAAGAAATTGCAGCGTTTTTTGTTTTAGAGTTTGAAGTCATCTCGACTTTATTGTTTAAATCAAGTAAAGAAGCGTAGGCAATATTCTACCAACACTTGAGGATAAATAACAAAGTAAATCAGTGCTCCTACACCTGTTAAAAACACCAATGTGTAGGACACAATAAACGCCTTCTCTCCTACCAAAGAGGCCAAAAAAAGCATCATACCTTGGTATAAATTGAGTGCACCATTGGCAATAATGAAAGAGGCAATCACCAAGGCCGCCGAACTAGTATACATATTGAGCAAGGCAATGCCTGGTGTTATGATGATTACTCCCGGAAGCAATCGAACCAAGAGCTTGGTGGCGAGGCTCAACTGTTCAATTTCTACCTCTTCAAAACCATCTTCTACTCTTTTGTGAAAAGAAATACCTGTGCCCCATAATATAACTCCCACTTTAAAGGTAGTTTCTTCGGTGATGCTTTTGTAAAGTGTGGGGCCAAACCCATACGTAATTTCTTTGGGAATCAGTCCTTTGTTTTTACCAATGAACCAAAGTATTAGTAAATGAAAAACCGCCGCAAACTGAAAAGCCAGGAAAATGTAAACGTATATCATAGGTTTTATTAAGGCTAGGTATTTCACAAAAATAAACAGATTGTTATTTGAATCACGAATGATTGAAGAATTTATCATTCACCTTCATCTCACTTTCTAAATCAACACTGATCATTTGTATCGTAGTATATAATATTGTTCTACATAGAAACTAGCGAGAAAAAATTCAAACAACTTATTTAGGATAATTTTGTCCGAATTAAAAATTTTATTAAGTTTGTATCATACTAATAAATACTTAATGTTTAGCAAAGCTTGTGAATATGGTTTGAGAGCAATGCTCTCTATTGCAGTAAAATCTTCTCAAGGGTTACGTACTAACCTGAAAGAAATAGCAGAGGATATTGAATCTCCTGAAGCATTTACTGCCAAAATCTTACAGCAATTGTCTCGTAATCAATTAATAAACTCCGTAAAAGGTCCACATGGGGGGTTTGAGATTGCGAAAAAGGATTTACAAAAGATTAAACTTATCGACATTGTACGTACTATTGATGGTGATAAGGTGTTTACAGGCTGTGGTTTAGGTTTAAAAGAATGCAATGCTGCTAAGCCTTGTCCCCTACATCATAAATTTGTGGAAATTAGAAGCAATTTAGCAAAGTTGTTACAAGAGACTACTTTGAATGAATTGTCTAAGGATATTAATAATGGATTGTCTTTTTTACACAGGTGATTTTTTTTACCTATAAATAGGATAAAAAGGTCTTAATATATTAAATAAATCACGAATATATTTCGGACAAAAAGGTCTTAATAATTTTAAATTTTTGCGCACATGAATACCCCAAAAAACACTATTACAAGCACCCAAGTACGGCGTTGGTACTTATGGGTCAATTTGCCATTAATCGCGATTTCGCTATATGTGCATTCATTATTAATTTCAATAAATAATGTTCCTGGGAATAATATAATGGAAAACACAGGGTTATGGCTACTCATTGCCTTTAAAATTGTGGGAGCTAACGCCATTCTAGCTGCCATTTTTTCAACCTTTAAAATTACAAAGTCATGAAAAACCAAGCACGTTTTCTTATTAGATGGTCGGTTTTAATGGTAATATCTACTCTAGTTCTGATTGGCTGTTGTGTCTTTCCAGGATTACAGTATTTGGCATTTGGAATGTTGCTAACAGGCTCGCTTGTTTCTATTATTTGGCTGGCATTCTTGATTCATTCTTTATCTAGATAAAAATATTGGGCCACATTTTTTGTGGCCTGGTAATCACTTATTCCATCATTTTTTTCTCACTTGAGAAAGAAAGCTCAGAACAATTTGATTTGTCTATGATGTATTAATATGCATTACGCAAAAAATTTTGTTCCAACATAGTTTATTTATTCTTATAGCCTTTACCAATAGCATCTTTTCCTTTTCAAGAGGCCCAATTTCCATATACTGTGTTCCACCTGCTAACACTCTAAAACGCACTGAGACTGTTTGATTAATCTCTATGTTGTAAGATACAGATCTGGCAGGAAGCGCTAAGCCTCGATTAGTTTGTTAATGTTTCGTAATAACCTGGTAATACTACCTTTGGGATCGTACACCTTGATTCTAGATCGGAAAGGAGGCCTGGCACGAAACGTCATCATTTGCTTGAAAGGCAGGGGCTTATCTAGTTCCCATTCATCTATGTAGTTAGTCTTGGGTTGCCAGTTGTATCTAACGATTCTGGTTTGCTCATTAGGCCAATATACTCGACAATATGTAGTCCAACGCCAGCCATTGACTTTATGACCATGATTAGATATTTCATCTATATAAAATGTATTGGCAACTTCGTATTTAGTGGGTTTTAGGGAAGCCAATAACACCTCTTTATGCATGTTCAAATATTGTTGTACATAATCCTCCATATTCATTGGGGAATCACCAAATAGCTGTTTAATTTTTGACTTATCTCTTTGGACGGTTGCCTCAATAAGTTGTATAGACTTTCTATTACATTTTTGCACTCGTTCATCAGTCCGGCTATCAGCATATTGGTATAAGTTCACCGAATCAGTAGAAATAATCAATGAAGAATCTTTTGCCTCAACTCGAAAAATCACGCCTTGTGGAGAGCGATAAGTGCCTGAATATATAGCATATACCGCCTTAGTTTAATCCACCAGATTTATTTTAGCTTGATTCTCAAGGTTTTTGCTTTTTGAAGTACAAGCCGCTAAAGAATAATATGGCTACAGCATAAGTTTTCACTTGAATAATTGTTTATAATATAAACTATCTCACAAAAGTTATAAAAAACAATCTTCAATAGCGCCTATTGAAGATTGTCCACACGTTTTTATTTCTTTTTCATTTGCACGCTATTCCAAATATCAAGGTACATTTTCCAAACGCCTCCTGTTTTTTTCCAAACAACCACGTATTTGCCCCGAAAATTATTTTGCCTGCCATTATACTCAGTGGTGCCTTCATAATAGCCATAATCGTAGGCAGTATTGCCCACAATTTCTACTTTTTCGGGCATGAGTTTATGGTGTAGATTTTTGACCTTTGGGTTAAAGCTCCAGTATTTGCGAATAGCTTCACGGTCACTCATAATCTTGCGTCGGTTTGGAAAAATAGAAGCATCTTTGGTATAAATGTCCATAATTTTGTCGGTATTCTTATCCATAAATGCCTGGGAAAAAGCCCTTGCTTGAGCAAGAATGGCTTGTTTTTCCTGGTTGGCATTTTGTGTATACCCTGACAGACATACTGTCGATAATATAATTACTAAGGTCAATCGTTGATATGTATTTTTCATGATTATTTTTCTTTGTTTATAATGTTAGTAATGCTTCGATCATCACCTCTATTAAGCAGAGTAATGGCCATTACACTCTTGTAATCGTTCCCGAATTCTAGAGGCTTGTATTCAGGTTGATTTTCATCAAGAAATCCCCCTTTAGTTAGCAAGCGACAAAAAAGAAATGGAAACAGCTATACTGTTAGTGAACATGTGAAACAACAATGGGTATTGAAAACCAAAGGAAACCCTCGTATAACCAGAGATAATTGCACTCATTAGTTGAGGCAAAGTAATCAATGGTAAGAAAAGAAGATTCATCCAATTTGCCTCATAGTTGAAGGCATGAATCCAGGCAAACGATAAACAGGATGCATAATAGATCAAGGCAAAGTAACGCTCCCAAAATTTGACTAATTGCTGCTTTAAAGCATTACTCAATCGTAAAACTGTATACACCAGGGCTATTAATCCAATAGAGCATAAAAGTCTTAGTAAAAAACTGTCATCAATTGCACTAATTTTGGTCTGGAAAACGATTTTTGTTAAAACATAATAACCAAATACTCCTGAGGACATCGCAAAATATATGGGCTTAAACCGCAATGAAAGCCTAAAACAGATTTCTTCAACAGTTGGAAGAATAATGACTGCAACCCAAAATAAGACTAAAGGAGAGAATCGTTCAGCCATATTCGCTTTGGTCAAATTTTCAGGATCGTGAATGGAGCTAATAATCACCGAAATAGGGATTAAGAATAACAGCTTGAGGATAAATAGACCTATTGTATCATAGATTTTAAATTTTGTCGTTTTGTTGTGATCTTTAGCATTGACAGGCTTTTTAATAAACTGGATAATATCTTTAAGTAAAGAAAAATAATATCGTGGTTTTATTAAAGGGTAATTCATATGATCATTGATTTTTGAAAAGGGTAGGTATCTGGGGAAAAGAAAATCTTAGTAATGTACAAGCACAATATCTTATTAGAAAATAGCATTGCCTTTACTCAGGTATTCTTTAGGAGTTAAAGGCAATGCTGTCCTATTACTTTTCAGTGCTTTTTTCTTTTCTAAGTGCTTCTACCATTTCCTCTGCTACACCTGCAGCCGATGCAGGGTTTTGCCCGGTAATGAGGCGTCCACTAACTACCACATGCTTGCCATATTTTTTAGGGGCTTTTGAATATTTGCCTCCCCGTGCTTTGAGCTTATCCTCTAATAAGAACGGTAAAATATCCTTTATCTTGGCATCTTCAGCATTGGAGTAGCCTGTTACTTTATGCCCCTTGATGAGGTAATTCCCATTAGACAATTTCACATTCAATAATCCAGAAGGACCATGGCATACTGCCCCTACCAGTTTATTGCTTTCGTACATTTTGGCGGTGATTTCTTGCAACTTCTTATTATCTGGGAAATCCCACATGGTACCTTTACCCCCTACAAAGTAAATACCGGCATATTGATCAATATCTACGTCCTCAGGTTTTAAGGTGTTTTTTAATTGCTCAATGTGCTTCTTATCCCGGAAAAAGTTGCGCGTTACTGGATCTACGGCAGCATTGGCAATACCATTAATGGCCAACAATCCCCCTTTAGGACTCACAAAGTCTACTTGATAGCCTTGTTGAGCAAATACTTCGTAGGGGTAGGTTACTTCAGGAATATAGGTTCCTGCTTTTTTTCCTGTGTTGCCCAGTTTTTCGTGGTTAGTTACCACAAAAAGAATTTTCTTAGGCTGAAAACGCTGTACTTTATAAATCTTATTAACAATCTTCCATTCCTTATTGACTTTGAGCAATTGCATGTAGTCTACAAACCTGAACTTGGCATAGTCAATAATCACTTCAGCCTGCGCCGCATTTCCCATCAGGTTAATAGATACAATACGTCCAGTACGATTTGACTTTCGTCCTGGTTTAAAAATTTTAATGTATTGGTCGATGGGTCGTTCTGAGTACTTACCGCCTCGTACTCCCTGCAGGCGCGCCTGAGGGTGAAATGCCTTTCGTAACATGGCAGTGTCACTATTGGTACCACCGTCTATATAGTATTGAAGAGTTTGAGCAATGGCCTTTTTGTCTTGCTCTATAGATTGGCCCTGGCTAAGAAAAGTGATAAATAGCCCCAGTAGGAGTAATGTGATTTTTTGCATGGTTATATCATTTGTATTTGTTTAAAACTGGGACAAATGAAAGGCTAAAAAAATGATGAATCTATTAAATTTATAAATTCATCATACAAAAAAACACGCTTTAAACCACGCTATACTGCTTTCGGTATTGAGAAGGGGTGAGCTGCACTCTTTTCTTAAAAGCGGTGTTAAACGATGATAGATTATTAAAACCACTCTCGTAAGCAATGCCTGCTATCTTATAATGATCATATTTAGGGTTGGTAAGTAATAATTTGGCCTCATTCACGCGGTATTGATTTATAAAGTCAGCAAAGTTGCTCGCCAAATATTCATTGACAATTTGAGATAACTGATAAGTAGGCATATCGAGCATTTCGGCCATACGAGGCAAGGTCAGTTCTGGGTTTTTGTAGGCTTTTTCTTCTTCCATCAACTGACGAATTTGCGTAATGTGCCCGTCCGTTTGTTGGTTTTTCAGAGGAGAAGTTTGATACTTGGGTTTACTAAAAGTTTGGGTAAATACCTGGGCATTGAACAAAGCCACCATCCCTAGTATAAACACAAAGACTGAGTAAATAATAATGGAAGTGTGGTATTGAGGTACCCTGAATATATTATGGGTCATATAAAAACTCCAGACAATAAATAGCATTCCCCAAAGACTTCGCATCCAAAACCACTTGGCCCGATCCAAAGAACCATGATTTTTCTGTTGCTGAAAGGTTTTGTAATAACCTACCAACCAGCGCAGGTTGATCATGAGATACACAAACAGATAAATGTGTAGAATACGATAAAACCAATTGAAATAAGGGCTAATCAGCGCTCTGTAATCTCCTGAATAATTGGGTGGGTAAGGAATCCAATAGCTACAAGCAATGACAATGAAAAAAGGAATGAATTGCAAAAGATCTGTTTTACGAAAGCGAAATTCTGGATTAGTAAGCGCCCTGAAATATAGCGACATCAATACTCCAATAACTAAATAGCTTGATAAACCTACACTTATGAGCATATCGGGACGATACCCAGTAGAAACAATAATGGCTGATTTGCCAAGACGCATCACAATGGCCAACAATAATACACCCAACCAGCGATTCGCTTGTACATTTCCTTTTTTGCTTATAAAAAGGTATAGCGCAAAAAAAACGCTTTGCAGTACCCCGATATAAAAAAATAAGATTAAAGCTATTTTGGTAAAACTCATTTTTTGGATGATTAATGAACAAATGTTTAGTGGCGGATGACTAAATTATATTTTCTGTAAAATGGTTGATCCTATAACTCCAAATTTAGTTATATTACTAAAAATACATGTTTTTGATGCATTGAACAAATATTTCAACTTCCCTTCAAATTATCAAATGTTTTTAAAAATTGAGGTAATCTATACACCTTTGTTTAAAACGATCAACTCAATTCTTTTATTTTTATTATTACTCTTACTGACTTTGAGCTGTGGTTTGCCTTCTTCTCAAAAAACAGTACGTAAAGATACTAATTCCAGCAAATCAAAAAATACTCGCCTCCCTCCTACTCCTAACATTATCATAGGTACTTATCTGGGTAATCCACAACGAAACTACTACGGCAATAAAGCTCCAAATCAATTACAGGTAATCTGGCGTACTCCCATTGGTAAAGGCAAAACCATAGTAGGACGCGATACACTGGAATGGGGTGGTGCTGGTTGGACTGGGCAACCCTTATTGGTACAAGAAGGCCACCAGAAATATTTGATTCACGGTGCGTTTGACCATCATTTGCGGAAAATAAACGCCCAAACAGGAGAAGTCGTTTGGAAATATCAGTTTGATGATGCTATCAAGGGTACGGGGTGTTTATGGCCCTATACCGATCCTAAAACTGGCCAACAAAAGCTGTTGATTTTGCAAGGTAGTCGCCTAGGAATCAGCTTCAAGGCGAAGGTAGTACCTAGTTATCGGGCCATTGACTACCAAACAAGCCAAGAGGTGTGGCGATTAAATAGCGAAGCTACAGCAAGTTACAGCCGAGATGTAGATGGCACTGCATTGATCGTTGGCCAAGAGGCTTATTTAGGGTTAGAAAACGGCTTTTTTATTCATTTTAACCCCCACCCTCAACAAGCAACGCATCGGCAAGGAATGAAGCAACCCCGTATTTTACACAAAACTGTGTTGTATACCCCCAGAGATATGGGCCTACGTCGGGGCGATTTAGTGACAGAATCCTCTCCAGCCCTATTGGGTAATAAGATTTATATTTCAGCTGGCTCTGGTCATGTGTATGGGTACAACTTAGCCAAGCATCGCCTGGATTGGGATTTTTACATTGGAGCTGATATTGATGGCTCTCCAGCTGTTACTCAAGATAAGCACCTCATAATATCTTTTGAAAAACAATACATTCCTGGCAAGGGTGGTGTGATGAAATTGAACCCCAAGCGATATGGTAAACAGGCAGTTGAGTGGTTTTACCCCGTCAATGATGCTAATTTTGCCGAGTGGCGAGGAGGCATTGTGGGTTCAGTAGCGATCAATGATGCTTATCGCAAAAGTAATAAAACACCAGCGCTGGCGGCTTTTATGGCCATTGATGGGTATTTGTATGTGGTCAACCATCAAAAAATCACACAACAAAAAGTTGCTAGTCCAGATACTTTACACCAATACCGTACCCCAAAACTAGTATTTAAACAAAAAATCGGTGCATCTATTTCTACTCCTATCTTTGTAGGCAATAAGCTCATTGCGGCCAATTATTATGGCATTTATTTGTTTGAGTTTGATGATCAATTACGGTTTAAATTAACTGCTCAGCGAGAGGGAAAATTTGAATCTACTCCCATAGTAGATGACGGGAAAATATTTATCGCTTCACGAGATGGTTATTTTTATTGTTTTGGAGAAAAATAGCACAATCCTTGACTAGAAAGCATTGAAATTCAACAAAACCTATGAAAGTTCTCCGATTAATTTTTGCTGTCATTGGAATTGTACTGGTGCTGGTGCTCCCTGGCAATCGTTCTGACGAATATGCTGCTCAGGATGCCATATTAGGGAATTATTGGAAAAATGGCCTCAGGAAAGACTCCTTGAAGATTTCGCCTCCCAAAGCCACTCAAAGACTACCCGACAGTATTGTGGTAGTGGGTGTAGGGGATTTAATGCTGGGTACAAATTACCCTCATAAATATTTGCTTCCCCCTGACAATGGCAAAAAGCTGATGGCAGCAGTACATCCCTTTATGCGGAATGCTGACGTGGTATTTGGCAATTTGGCAGGTCCTATATTAGACACTGGTGGCAAACGAAAACATTGTATCGATTCCGATAATTGCTTTGCGTTCAGAACCCCCGAAAAAGTGGCCAAGAGTTTATTAGACTGTCATTTTGATGTCTTGAATATTGGTAATAATCATATCAATGATTTTGGCAGACCAGGCATCGAAAACACCATTAAATTTCTAAGAAAACACCAATTACACTTTGCTGGGTTAGATTCCATTCCTTATACTACTTTTCAAAAAGATGGAGTTCGTTATGGTTTTGCCGCCTTTACTCCCTACGATACCATTACCGTCAATATGAATGATAGCACTCGGGTAAAGCAAATCATTCAATACCTGGACCAACAATCAGATGTGGTCATTGTATCTATCAGGGCAGGAGGTGAAGGTTCAAACTACCAACGAGTTACCAAAAAAAGAGAATATTTTGCGGGGGAAAATCGAGGTAATATCTACGCTTTTGCCCACCATGCCATCGAGCAAGGAGCCGATATCATATTTGGACATGGCCCCCATGTAAGCCGAGCAATTGAGGTGTATAAAAACCGTTTTATCGCCTATAGCTTGGGTAACTTCTGCACCTATTCAGGTATTTATCGCAAGGGAGTAAGTGGAATGGCCCCTTTGGTCAGGGTCATTGTAAACGCTCAAGGAAAGTTTATCAGTGCTCAATTGGTGCCCACCAAACAATTAAAAGAAGGCGAAGTAATCGTTGACCCTACTAAACAAGTAATACGGATCATTCGTCGTCTTACTCAACTCGATTTCCCCAAATCTACCCTACAAATTACCCACGATGGTTGGGTATTGCAACGCCCAAAGCTTCAGCAGTAATTACTTTATCTATACCTGTAAGCCTACATCCCTATCCAGGCTTTTCTCAATTTTTTCTGTTCTGCGGTAATGTTTTTTACCGGGCGAAAATGGTCATCCTTAGGATCATACTGAATGCCTACTTTAAACAAATATTCTTTGATAGGTAACGTTTTGGCATTGATGACGTGGTCGGTAAAAAAATGCTGAATCTCAGGATAAGTCATCTTGGTGATTTCGGTGATCAACTCTGAGTCCTTAAAAGGCTTATGCTTCCCATATTTATTGGCTAAATCCTGCATCAGGTTTTGGGTGCCATATTTCCCCTTCGAGAGTTCTCGCAGACGAATATCCAAACACATTCCAATCAAAGCTCCTTTTAAGTATACGTTATAGTATTGCTTGCTTTGTTTTAGAATGTTTTTGCTCATTTGGGTAAAAGAAAGATGGTTGTTAAAGCGTCGACTGTCTACAATTTTTTGACGTACTACTCTAAAAAACTCTGATATTCCCTGCATTTTTTGCTTAATCGGCATATGAATCGTCGCATACTCAGTCATCCCCTCATACAACCACAAGTGCTCCGACATTTTGGGATGATTGAAATCATAATTTGCTATTTTTTCTGAATGAATATTCAACGGGGTGATGATATGGAAAAATTCATGGGAAGCAATCTTACGAACCAGCGAAGCAATGGGGTCCAACTCATCGTTGAGTGCAGCAAATAAATACAAAGAAGAATAAGAATGCTCTAAGGCATCTGCTACAATTGCGTTAGATTTAGCCAACCCGTGGCTTATAATAAAAGTGTAATGATCTACGGGTAAGCGTCCACCCAAATAATCTTTTTGTCCTTCTAACAGACTCTTTAAATTTTTGGCAATGCCCTTGGCAAACTTTTTCCCGGTTTTAGAATGTACAGCAATCATCACTTTGGTATTAGCTACTTGCATCGTGACTGTATCAGGACGGCTATACATCAAAGGCGCATCTACCAAAGAGCGATAATCTTTCATTAGAAATACATCCTGTAAATCGGTTCTCTGAGTGGCATTCATAGAAGTGGCTCCATAAAACCCTTTGGGCTTAGTAAAAGTCAACTCGATGGGCAGTTTGGTCATTCCTACAAAGTAGCCAAATAAGCAATTATGGTTAATTACAAAAACTTCATCATCAGTAAAGTTACTAGCTGCTGAATTATAATACACTTTACCTAACTCACTGTGAGACTCAAAAGCATCGTCTACCTTGTACACTACTCTAAATAAACGTTGAGCATTCCATATTTTCCATCCGTTTTTCCCTATCCGTTCTACTTTCAGCTTCTTACCACTCGCCGTTAACGCCTGAAAATCAGACACATATTGTCCAAAATCCAACGCACCATAAATACCTGGGACAATTTTTGGAATATAGTACACAATAGTAGATTGTTTGATCCTGGGAGGGCGTAACTCTACCTGTAAACGATCTTCTTTCAACTGAGTTAGATCAACTTTGAAACGATATTTTTGAATTTTCATTTGCCCCCATACATCTGAGATTTGTAAGGCTTGACCAAGGCATATGAAGAGGAGTGTTAGCGTTAGAGTGTTATTTACACGCATTGGAATTGGTAAGATTTGTTGAATATGCAAATATCTTTAATTTATTCTAATATCGTACAGCACGTACTATCTAAACAACGAAAAAAGCGTCTTACAACTATATAACACAACAAAAATCGCTTATGTCATACATTAGGATTTTGAGCCACCTTTTTACGAATACGGCTCAAGCTCTCGGGTGCTATTCCTAAAAAAGATGCCAGGTATTTTAAAGGAATTCGTTGTAGATATTCAGGAGAGTCATTTAACAAGGTTTTGTAACGATCTTCTGCGGTTTGATTTTGTGCAGCCCTCAACAAACTTTCGGTATCCAGGTTTACTTCCAAAATAACATTTCTAATAAATAAGGACCAGTTCTTTATTCGCTCAAATAAAAACTCTACTTGATCAAAGTGAATGGCCAAGACCTGCGATTTTTCCAGCGCTTGGATATTTTCCTGAGTGGGCACCTGACTTGGAAAGCTTTGTTGAGAAGTAAATAGTTGATCAGGGAAAGTAAAAAACTTAGTTTTCTCTTCTCCATCTATCCAATCAAAATAACGCAACAGACCATCATTCAAATAATACAAATAACGACAAACTTTACCAGCTTCTAAGATCATTGTTCCTGCCTCAAAAATCTGTTCTTCCGAAACCTCCTTAATAATCTCCCAATCTGCCTCTTTGAGAGGTATTTTTGAGGCTATGTAATTTTTAAAATTCAAGTAGCTCATGTCCATCAAACTCTGCTTTTTTTGAATAGTTCTATAGAATTTCAAAAAAAAATCTTAATCAAAAAAATCTAATTATTAGTCAATAAGCTTAACTTTCTCAGATACATTTGGTTTTGAGAGGAAATACCTATTACAATTTCAGAAAAACAAAGAATTCTAGAATTTTTCATTGTTCTTCACCACACTGGATAAAAAAACGATAAATTGGGTTTATCGTTAGAATCAAGTACTTTTGCAGTAGTCATTCGAAAATTTACAAGTTAGACTAAATATTAGTTCTATGTTAGAAACATCGCAAGAAAATTACAAAGTAAAAGATATTACTTTAGCAGATTGGGGTCGCAAAGAAATTGAACTTGCCGAAGCTGAAATGCCAGGTTTGATGGCGCTTAGAGAAGAATATGGTGAGTCAAAGCCTTTACAGGGTGCTCGCATCGCCGGATGTTTGCACATGACTATTCAAACTGCCGTTTTGATTGAAACTTTGGTAGCACTTGGTGCTGAAGTTACCTGGTCATCTTGTAATATATTCTCTACTCAAGATCACGCTGCGGCAGCCATTGCCAAAGCTGGTATTCCAGTATATGCCTGGAAAGGTATGAACGAAGAAGAGTACGATTGGTGTATTGCTTCTACGTTAAACGCTTTTGAAGGTGGCAAACCTTTGAATATGATCTTGGATGATGGTGGAGATTTAACCAACCTTGTATTAGACAAGCATCCTGAGCTTGTTGGCGAAATCCGCGGAATTTCTGAAGAAACCACTACTGGTGTTCACCGTCTTTACGAAAGAGTTAAAAATGGCACACTTCCAATGCCTGCCATCAACGTAAACGACTCTGTAACCAAGTCAAAATTTGACAACAAATACGGATGTAAAGAATCATTGGTAGATGCTATCCGTCGTGCTACTGATGTAATGCTTGCTGGTAAAGTAGCAGTTGTAGCTGGTTATGGTGATGTAGGAAAAGGTTCTGCTGCTTCATTGCGCGGTGCTGGTGTTCGTGTAATCGTTACCGAAATTGATCCTATTTGTGCTCTTCAAGCCGCTATGGACGGTTATGAAGTAAAGCCAATGTCTAAAGCAGTAGCTGAAGTAGACATCGTAGTAACTGCTACTGGTAACAAAGATATTGTAACTGGTGAGCACTTCAAAGCTATGAACGATAAGACCATCGTTTGTAATATTGGACACTTTGACAATGAAATTGATGTAGCTTGGTTGAATAACAACTATGGCGAATCAAAAGTAGCTGTAAAACCTCAAGTAGAAATCTACAATGTAGAGGGTAACGATATCATCTTATTGGCAGAAGGTCGCTTAGTAAACTTGGGTTGTGCAATGGGTCACCCTTCTTTTGTAATGTCTAACTCATTTACTAACCAAACTTTGGCGCAAATTGAGCTTTGGAACAATGGTGATAACTATGGAAAAGAAGTTTATATGTTGCCTAAGCACCTTGATGAGAAAGTTGCTAACTTACACTTGAAGAAAATTGGTGTTGAATTAGAGCAATTAAGCAAAGAACAAGCAGATTATATCGGTGTGACACAAGAAGGTCCATTCAAGCCTGAGCACTACCGTTACTAATCTTAAAGATTTTATCTTATATATAAGGGACTGTCTCATAGCTTTGGGACAGTCTTTTTTATTTAGTCAAACGCAAGCTCCACTTGTTTTTCCCCCACACTCAGGCTAGCCTCCCGATTACAAATCACGGTCATGTTATGCTTTTCGTGCCCAATAGGAAAGTTATAGCATACCGGATATTCAAACTCCTGAGTCAAGTCATTGACAATCTCATAGACTGTTTGACCAAAAAACACATCGTTGTCCTTTACACCAGAGAATTGCCCGATAATGAGCCCTGCCAGTTGATCTAGTTTACCCGCTCTTTTCAATTGTACCATCATCCTATCTATATGGTACAAATACTCATTTACCTCTTCCAAAAACAATATCTTGCCTCGGGTATCAATTTCCGAGGGCGTTCCAATGGCATTGGCAAACAGTGTAAGATTCCCCCCTACTACCACTCCTTTAGTAGTTCCTCTTTTGTTCAACACACTCAATACTGAACTTATCTTGAGTGGCTTGCCAAACAACGCCTGCCGCAAACTCTCAATAGAAACCTCAGTTTGCTTTGGAAAAAGTAACGGCATGATTCCATGAATCGTCTCCACGTTAAAATTGTGTAAATGACAGTGTAGTACAGTCACATCACTAAAGCCTACAATCCACTTCGGTTTTTGCAAAAAAGAGGTAAAATCCAGTCTGTCAATAATTCTAGTGGTTCCATAACCACCTCTTGCACAGATAATTGCCCTAATCTCAGGATCATCTAACATTTCTTGAAAATCCTGTGCTCTTTCTGCATCTGTTCCTGCAAACTGATGGTGAGTTTTAAATAAGTGTTTTCCTAATACTACCTCCAAACCCCACGTTTCAAAAATAGACACCGCCATTTTTATCTCTGTCCGATTAATGCTCTTTGCTGGGGCCACAATTGCCACCTTTTGTCCAGTTTGCAAATAAGGAGGTCTCATAATATGTAATTATAAAGATTTGATGCATTAAAAAAGCCTGCTTGATAGTATCATCAAACAGGCTATTAAATTATATATTTTACTGCAGTATTACTCCGCTTTCAATCCCATTTTTTTCAAGACTAATGCAGAAATATCAAATTTTTTACCTGCATAAATAGAGGTTTCTTTACGAAATACAAAGTTGTAGTTCCCTTCTTTAGCCACAGCTTTAATTGCGTTTTCTACCTTTGTATAAATTGGTTTCAGCAAGTCTCCTTCTTTTTGACGAATTTTGTTAGGAGCCGTTTGTTGAAATTGTCTCATTTCAGCATCTTTCTTCTGCAAGTTGGCTTCTGCATTCTTTTTGGCTGCTGCCGACATTTTAGGCCCGTTTTGTTGATAATCTTGATACAACTTTTGAAACACTTGCTGCTTTCTCTTCAACTCATCTTCTAGCTTTTTAGCATAAGTTTTCATATCAGCTTGTGCCTTTTTATATTCTGGCATTTTAGGCAATACTGATTGGGTATCAAAATAACCAATTTTATAGTTTTGAGCCTTCAAGGTACCCAATCCAAGTACTCCAAGGCATATCATTAAAATCCAAAATCTTTTCATGTTTGCTTATTTTTTATTTTCTGAACCTTTAGGAGTCGTTTTCTTGGGGGTAACACCCATTTTTCTCAAAATATCATCAGAGATATTCATAGCTTCGGTATCATATACTAACCGATCTTTTTGCACTACAAAGTCAATTTGCTTTTCTTTTGAATAAGCCTCTACATTGGTCGTGATGCTTTTGAAAATTGGCGCCAACAATTGTTGTTCCTTTTGAGTAGACTGTTGTTGACTTGTTTGTTGGAATTTGATTAATTCCTGACGCAATCTAGCCAGTTCTTGCTCTCGGCTTGCTCTAACCAAGTCACTCAATCCTTGTGCTTCTTTTTGATAAGCTTCAAATTTCTTTTGTAATTCGGTTTGCTTTTTCTTCAACTCATCGGTCAACAATTGGTTGAAATTCTTCAATTCACCTTGTGCTTTTTTAAAGGAAGGTAATTGCGCTGCTACGTACTGTACATCAATGAAACGCACCTTAGGTGAAGTTTGCGCCCAAACATTTGCTGTAAAACTTGCGCAAATGACCATCACTAAAATATAAGTAATTTTTTTCATTGTCTTTCTAATATTTTCGTAGTGAGAGATATTCATCTGCCACAATTTATTTTATAGCTACCCCTAAATCTTTTAAAACCAAATCAGAAATATTTCCTTGTGGTAACTCAAACAACATAGCCTCTTTTTTCATCACCATCGCATAATTATTTGCCTTGGCTATTTTTTCAATAGAGGTTTGTATCTTACGATAAATTGGTGTCAAAATAGCGTTTTCTTTTTTAACTACCTGTTGTTGAGCAGCTTGTGTAAACTGTTGTAGCTCTTGCTGAAGACGCTGAATCTCCTCTTCTCGAGATTTTAGAATTGCAGGAGGAGTGCCCTGCTTTTTTCTCAATTGGTCATACTCTTGAAATTTAGCCTGAAGTTCGGCTTGTTTTTTCTGCGCTTCCTTTTGTATTTGCTCCGTATATGTCTTGATGGCCGTTTGTGCCTTCTTAAATTCTGGCAACTTGCTCAAAACATAGTTTGTGTCAAAATAACCAAGTTTAGTTTGGGCCAGTGACTCTGTCACGTTTCCCAACACTGCCACCCCTGCCAATGCCATTGCCAGCAGTAGCCTTTTCAAACCAAATAATTTTTTTGTATCCATTATTCAAAATTTATTTCAATGATTATATCAATCATCTACCTTTATAAGTGCAATTTTAATAGAATATTCATTGATTCACAATGTTGCAGGTAGATTCAAATAGGGCTATTCATGTTTTGATATTACCCCATTAGAAACGGCTACTTAAACGTTTTATTTTACCTAATCTTCATCTAACAAACCTAATTCTACCAATACCCGCTCGGTATAGTCATGCGTAGGACTGGCATAAATCATAATCAGATCGCTGGATTTGTCAAACATCACTTGTATTTTAAAGCGTCTGGAAACCGTCTTAACCGCTTTATGTAGCTCCTCCTGAGCTGGTTTGATCAACTCTTGTCGTCTTTGAAACAACAACCCCTCATAACCAAAAACTTTATTTTGATATTCACGCGCTTCTTTTTCTTTTTTTTGAATCTCTTTGGTTCGTTCATCTTTCATTTCAGGAGTCAGCAGTATCTCTTCCTGAATATACTTTGCGCGCATTCTTTCTACTGCTTTTAGCTTGGCTTCCACTTGCTTTTGCCAATTGGCAGCCGCTTTATCAATTTCAGCCTTTGCTTTTTTATAAGACTCCATTTGCTGTAAAATGAAATTAGAGTCTACGAAACCAAATTTCTGAGCCCTGACAAAAGCAGTACTCAGAGTGATACATAGTAAGGAAAAAAC
>DMXI01000185.1 GCA_003483885.1 Microscillaceae bacterium | reverse complement strand
ATTGATAATTAAACTTTTGCATACTAAACGTTTAGTAAAACTAATCTCCTAACAAATACTACGCTGGGAGGTTAAGCTACAGAAGAAACCAATGTATTAATGTAGTATTTGTTAGGAGATTAGTTTTACTAAACGTTTAGTATGCAAAAGTTTAATTATCAATTATGAATTATTAATGAGGCGATGCCCTGAATCATTTATAATTGATCAATTCATAATTATTCAAGGTGTTTCATCGTGCGTTCATAAGCCCGGGTGATGATGCCTTTGTCTTGATGTACCTGCATAAGTATCAGCGAACCTTCTATGTCGGCAATAATTTGCTGAGCCAGTAATTGGGCTTTATTGGGTTGGTATTCGCTTTCTAAAATATGGGTAAAAGCCTTCTCCCAATCTTCAAAGAAATCTCGGGTAAATTGCGCAAACTCTTCCTCTATATGGTTGATTTCCAGTGCTGTATTGGCAAAAATACAACCGTAACAGTCTTTGGCAAGAATGCGGTTAGAAGCTTCAATCATTCGTTGCATGCGTTCTCGGGCGGGTACTTCATCCTGATAAGCAATAGAAAATACTTTAGCAGAAAAATAGCTATGCGAAGTACGGAGTACCTCTTGCATGATGGCTTCTTTGTTTTTGAAGTGATGGTAAAATACGCCTTTGGTCAATCCGGTAGCTTGAGCGAGTTGTTCTAGAGTGGTACGGTGGTACCCTTGGCGGCGAAAAACCTGGTAACTGGTCGCAATGATTTCTTTTTTGGTAGTCTTCTGAATGGGCATTTACTAAACGTTTGTTCAGTAAAAGTAGAGGGAAAATTTGACTTGTCAAATATTTTCTAGGATAAATTAAATTATCGGAGGAAATAATGTTTGGAAATGAAATTCTTAAAGAGGTGAATATTGAACCCTCAGGCGCTAAAGCATATTCAATGTTTGGTTTACCAGGTAATGTCACAATTAGGTAATGCTGCTTGTATGATCTCTTTTTGTTTTTGCGGGATTGGGTTATCTTTTAAACACAAATATTCAAGCTTAGTAAGTACTTCTATTTCTTTGGGCAGGCTGGTCAACTGATTATCCCTGAGATCTAAATCTTCTAAATTGGCTAATTGCTCTATTTCTTTGGGCAAGCTGGACAGTTGATTATTTGCGAGATTTAAATTTTGTAAATTAACTAGCTGCCCTATTTCTCTGGATACACTGGATAGTTGATTATTTTTTAAGGCCAATTCTTGCAAGTGGGGTAATTTTTCTATTTCGCGAGGCCATTGCTTAAGTTGAGTGTCATTGAGATACAAATATTGCAAGTTGACTAATTGCTCTATGACCTTGGGTAGGTGACCTAATGGATTACCATACAAAGCTATACCCAGCAAACTGGTTAATTGTTCAATTTCTTGGGGCAATTGTCTAAGTTGATTATTACCTATATCCAGGAATTGTAAGTGATTAAGCTGACAAATATCTAAGAGCAAGTTTGGGGAGAGATTGCTGTCATAACAATACAGCATGAGGTTTTTAAGCTTTTGAAGGCTTTGAGGTAAACAGGTAAGAGGATTGTTACCTATGTTCAATTCTTGCAAATTGCTTAAATCCCCAATTTCTTTAGGTAGCTGAGTGAGTTGATTATTGTCTAACTGTAACGTCTCTAGACTAGCTAAACGCCCAATTTCTTTAGGGATTTGCGTGAGTTGATTAAAACTTAGTTTTAACACCTGCAGATTGACTAATTGCCCAATTTCTTTGGGCAACTCGGTGAGTTGGTTTTCATATACACATAACTCTTGTAAATTGACTAAACTTCCAATTTCTGCGGATACTTTGGAGAGCTGGTTATAGTTTAAATCTAAATATACCAGGTTGGTGAGAGGTTCTATTTCTTTGGGCCATTGTTCAAGTTGAAGCTCTGACAAATATAAATGCGTTAAATTATACAAGTTTCCAATCTCTTTGGGTAATCTTTTGATGGGGTTACCGTACAGACACAAATCTTCTAAATTAGTGAGTTGTCCAATTTGTGAGGGTATTTGTTCAAGGTTATTTTCCCTTATGTCTAAATCACGCAAATTAACCAACCGAAAGATTTCAACAGGGAAATTATCAATTTTCTGCATTGCCCAATTGAGAAATTCCTGCTCATTTAATGTTGCAATGTGTTGAGCTTCCAAACTTTGGATTGTTTGATGTCGATGCAAGAGCCTATAAAGCACTAGATAGTCTTCTAACAATGCGCTACTCTCGGGAGTGGGGTTTGCTTTATGAATTTCCAGTCCAACTGCCACAGATTTTTCGTCAACAGATTGTAATAACTTAAGTAAGTTTTGGGTAGTATCCATAGTTTTCCACTTGGTTGCATAAGCAAAGGTAAAAATAGCCCAAACGAAATAATACTACCCCTTACTACTAAAAATAAATATGACAACGAGGCTTTTGCCTTTTAAGAGCTGTAATCTGATCCATAGACAGCGGATTTTCATACAAGTTTAAGTATCTCAGTTTGGGCAAGGCCATCAGTTGATCGGGCAACTCAGTCAGTTGATTGCGGGCGAGTGACAAAGTTGTTAATTGAGCGAGCTGACCAATCTCCAGCGGGATTTCTGTCAACTGACAACCCGTAAGGTCTAACCGCTTGAGATGATTGAGTTGTAAAGCCATAGACGGAAACGACTCCAACGTATTATAGGCCAGTTTCAACTCTTTGAGCTCCGATAATTGCCCAATTTCTCGAGGGATAGCCTTAAGCTGATTGTTGGCTATGTGGAGTTTTTGGAGCTGGGGAAGTTGGAATACCACGCTGGGAAAACCATTCAAGCGATTGTTGCTCAAATTTAAGCTTCGTAAGTTTTGTAACTGTACAAAGGCGTTGGGTAAATGAGTGAGTCCCATTTCGGATAAATCGAGCGATGTAAGCCCAATAAGTTTGCTTACCACCGAGGGCATATGGGTAAAGGCATTGCCCAATATATTGAGGTGATGCAAATGGGGGAGTTGCTTAAGATTAGCGGGTAGTGCTGACAAATGATTTCCTCCTAAACCCAAGTTCTCGAGGTGGCGAAGGTTGGTCAGTTTATCTGGTAACTGACTCAGTTGGTTATCATCTAGTTCTAGAGTTTTAAGCTGGTGTAGTTGTAATACAGCAGTTGGAAAATCAGTAAAACGATTAGATGTAAGGTCAAGCGCTTCCAGCTGAGTCAATTGGGCAATACTCGGAGGTAAATCGCTCAAGTAATTGTAACCTGCTCGTAGTTTACGCAAGCTCCTGAGTTGGGCAATAGAGTCGGGTAATTGCTGGATGTTGTTCATAAAAATATCCAACTCCTCCAGCTGATCCAGTTTCCCCAACGTTTGAGGAATGCTCTGAAGCTTGTTGAAGTTGACTATAATTTCCTCCAGCTGGGTAAGTTGCCCTATTTCCGATGGAAGCGTGAGCAGATTGTGGTCATCGTATTTAAATTGGGTGATTTGCTCAAAATAAGGACGTTCTACATTGAAAGGTAGGCAATATTCAGGATAGTTGCGCAGACGGTGAGCCAGCGTTTGGTTATATCCATTCACCAGCCCTTTGACCAAGTGAAAAGCTAGTTCAATGTTGTTGTGGTCTACACTATTCAACAACTGTATAATTTTATCTTCGTGGTTTATCTTCATTGCTCAAGTAAAATAGGGGTTGATAGCCCACACTTATTTTAACCTTCGGTGTACGAAGCATTCCACAAAGCCATGGCTTAGCTGGTTTTGAAGCATAAAGCATCAAGGTTACTTTCCGATGACAACATCTCTCACATGTAAGTGTTTGGGCGAGGCTGCCTTGATAAAATAGCAGGGAGCCTTTTTTAATGATACAATTATTGAGAATTTTTTTTTGCCATTCATATGACTTATGTCATTCCTTTCTTAATTATTGAGTAATAATTTGAATGAGAGACGTTTTTCAAAATAGTTTTCCAAACGAAGAATGTATTAGTTTTGCCGCACAAAGTTTAAACATTGTGAAGTTAATTTATTCTAGTTTGGGCAGTTATTATGAATACGTTCATTGGTACATTACAACAAGAAACGAACTAAGTTATGCTCACTCAGGAAACCATTGCTACAGTAAAGGCAAGCTTGCCTATTTTAGAAAAATATGGCCATCAAGTAACCGATTTGTTTTATCAACAACTATTTCAACGCCAACCTCAGCTTCGAAACATATTCAATATGACTCACCAAAAGCAAGGTGGACAATCCAAAGTATTGGCGCAGGCTATTTTTCAATATATACACTACATCGATCAGCTTGATATGTTGCGTCTGATCGCCAAAAACATCAACGCAAAACATGCAAGCCTAAATATTACCCCTAAAATGTACGAGTTTTTGGGAGATGTTTTGCTCTCGGCTATGCAAGAGGTGCTGGGAGAATATGCTACGCCTCAACTGATGCAGGCCTGGCAACTGGCTTACCAACAACTGGCTCAATTGTTTATTGATGTAGAAGAAGACTTGTACGCCCGGCGGGAAAAACGTTCGGGGGGATTCAGAGGAAAAAGAAAGTTTATAGTGGTAAAACGGGTCAGAGAAAACCAAGAGACGGTATCCTTTTATCTAAAGCCAGCCAGTGGCCAAAGAGTACCAGATTTTTTACCGGGACAATACGTGGCATTGACCGTAAATATTCCGGGAGCGCCTCACCAGCATACTCGTAACTACAGCTTATCAGATTGCCCTGGTAAAGATTATCTGAGAATTACCATACGTCGCGCCGAAGGAGGTGTGGTGTCTGAATATTTTCACAACCACGTCAAAGTAGATGATATTGTACAGTTGGGAATGCCTTCTGGAACTTTTACCTTACAAACTTCCACCAGACCTGCGATGCTCATTGCAGGAGGAATAGGCATTACGCCTTTGTTGAGCATGTACAAGTATTTATCGGCAAATACCTCAAGACAAGGAAGTTTGATACATTGTGTGAAGGATGGTTCGGAACGAATATTTTTTCAGGAAATTTCTCAATACCACACCCATCGCACCAAGGTCATAGCAGTGCATGCCGAGCCGCTTTCTACTGAAAAACCAGAGGTTCACTATGATTTTGGGGGTTATCTCACCGCTACGATTTTGAGAGAGTTAATGGTAAGCCCTGCGACAGAGTTTTATTTATGTGGCCCTCCTCCTTTTATGAAACATACTTTGGGCTTGCTACAAACTTTGAGGGTAGATGAAAGCAATGTCTTTTATGAGTTTTTTGGTCCAGAAGAAAACCTGGTCGTCAGTGCCAACAGTGTGGTAGTGTAGTTTACCAGTATATTTCGCAATGTGGCAAAGCTGCTTTTATCCGCTCTTTTTGTTTTTTAGAGATAGGATTACCTCTCAACGATAGATACTCAAGTTTGGTGAGTTGCGCGATTTCATTGGGTAGTTGGGTGAGGCGATTATGCTTTAAGTTTAATTCTTGTAAATGAACCAGTTGTCCAATTTCTTGAGGCAGGCCAATGAGCTGATTGTTATCTAGAGTGAGATATTGTAATTCGGCCATTGCACCAATTTCAGAGCATAAATTTGTTAATTGGTTATTACTCAAAATAAGGATTTTTAGTAAGGTGAGCGCGCTCATTTCATTGGGTAAGGTTTTAAGCTGATTGTTGTCCAAGCTTAAATCACGCAAATGAGTCAGTCGTCTAATTTCTTTAGGCAAGTGAGAAAGTTGGTTATCGTCTAATCCCAAATATTCTAACTTGGTTAAAGCGCCAATTTCAGGAGGGAGTGCAGTTAATTGATTGTGGTTGAGTATCAGCTTTTCCAATGCCCTGAGTTGGCCAATCTCTTTTGGAATAGCCATCAGTTGATTATCACACAGGTTTAATTCCTTTAGCTTTCTTAGGTTTGTAATTTTGGGAGAGATGGTTTCAATTTGGTTATCCTCAAGAGTCAATACCTCTAGAGCAGTGGCTTGCCCAAGTGTATCAGGTAGTTCTTTAAACACATTCCTATTCAACTCCAGCTGTTTTAGCGTGGTTAACCCTTCCATAAAAGCGGGTAGCGACCAGGAGTTGAGCAAGTTTTGATTCAGAATAAGTACTTCTAATTTATTCAATTGTTCTAATTCATGAGGAATGTTATCTAGCAGGCATTCACTTACTTCTAATTCCTTTAAGGTGGTTAAATTGCCGATTTCTTTGGGTAAATCGGGCTGATGAATATTTATCAGGGTTAGTTTTTCCAGCGAAGGAAGTAACCCAATTTCTTTGGGGAGTGGAGGTCGGCCTTCTCCAATAATATATTCAGACTTACATTGGTTCAACAAGAGAATTTGTTCAGAGTTAAGGCTCGTTGCTTCAGCAAAGTGAAATAAGTTATATAACAGACAATAACCCTCAAGGAATGTAGTACTTTCTGGGGTTGGATTTGCTTGGTGAATTTCTAACCCTATTTTTACGGTGTTTACATCAACAGAACGAAGCAAACGAAGGAGATTCGCTGTAGTTTTGTCATCATTAGATTTCGTATTCATGGTAGTAATCAAGCCAATTTGCTTGGTTGAATATAACCAAAAACATCAGAGAATCTATCTTAATATTTTTAAAGCTTTTAGGAAAACCCATAAGCACGAATACACCGCCTCTTTATTTACCGAAATCCACAGCCAAAAGCTCAATTTTTCTGCAAAACCCAAGTTCGGGCATCTTCCATGTATTTAAAAAAACGATACCTTATTTCACCTGAAATTTCGGTGTCCTCCATCAGTTGTTCAAAAGATAAGTTTTCCAACGAAAAATCCTCTGATCTCACAATCATCGCAGACTTTCTCAATCCATTACTTACATAAATAGGTGTTAAGTTTTTATCTAGCCACGCCTGTGATTCAGGATCAATTACAGGGACAAAACGCATATCTGAAATGCTAATGGTAGGAGTATACAGATAACTTAAACCTGCTATTTCTTCAGCTTTAGGCAGTAGTTCTTCCACCAATATTTCCTGGCAGTTTTCATTCCATAATATGGTCATTAAACGATGAGCTTCTTCAAAATCTACTCTACAAAAAGCAGATTCATAAACGGTTTTTTTAGTCATAGGGTAGGCAGCTTAGTTCGTGAAAATAATTAAGTAATCATAGTAAAGGTGTAGGAGGGAGCCAGATGAGGCACATTTATTCATACGCTTAATGATATCTGTGAGGTACATCTTTTAAAGTTATTTTCTCTTTGATGTAATATTTAGAACAGAACAGCCAGTAGTGAAAAACAAAACCACCAGAATTGAAATCCTGGTGGTTAAAATCCATTCTTTTGCCTTTACAGGTTTTAAACCTTGAACTTAGGCAACAACCGGAGCGATTTGCCTGGTTGGACGCTCAACAATTTACGCATTGGGCACGCCTTATCCTGGTAAGGACAAGTATAGCTTGCTGGAATAAAACCACGTTTTAGAGCTTTTTTAGCTTTGGGGTGAGCCATACAAACCCCTCCAACATGGAAGAGACGTTGACCACCACTCAAGAAAACTTTCATGTGGTCACGATCATCCTGATTCATTACATATTCCACAAAACCCTGTCGCCAATAGTCATTATTGATCCACTCACGACGTTTAGAGTCTTGTTCTTCTACAAACTCGGCATATACCGCAATGGGTACAAACTCCAACCCCTCATCTTCTTCTCGATCCTTTACATTTTGTTTACTCTCCACATCATACAGTTGCATAATTTCAACTTGTTTTGCTTCACTCAATTGGCTCCACCAGGCTTCGGTTTGTTGTAGCTCGGCTTTGCTCAGGGACGCATTCATTTTTGATGGGATTTTGATCATAGAATAAAATTAGTTTTTGGGCAAAATTGCAAGTAAGTATACGAAAAGTGGATTCAATAGATATATAAGATGTTTGGGTTTTCCAATTTAGAATTGCGGGTTAAAGTCAGAATGTATTGCTTCTCAATCTCCAGACAAAAGCAATAAATCTTATTAATTGGTCCTGTTTTGAGGAAATATTTATGGGTGTTTATAAACTAATTCATAATTCACCATTCAATAATTCATAATTGTTTCCTATATTTGCGGCCACTTTAAGCAATGAATACCCAAAAAACATATCGCTTTTTTAGCTTATTATTAGCTTACATGGCCATCACCTCTACTTTGTTGGCCAATGGAAGGGTATTCGAGGTGTTTAAAAACGACGCAGCAGCAAAAATCAAAAAGGTTACCGCGTCGCAAGATGTTCCCAAAAAGCAGCAATCTATTCCCCAAGATGTATTAGCGCCTACTACCCAACAGCAAAAAGGTAAAGCGCCTGACGACCAAGATACCTCTAAGGAAACCATTGTACAGGAACTCACTTTGGAAGATGTAGTGCCACCCCTGAGTATATCGCTCGATCCGGCGCTCAATTTTATTTTCAGTATTGAGTTTCCCGCTTTCGAATACCGCATCTATTACCACGAACCCCCCATTGCTTTACTTCCCTATTTTGAGAATGTCTTCTCTCATTTTATAGTCATAAATGCTCCCTAGTATTACCCTTTGGGCATATTAGGATGATTTCACAAAAACTTCCTGATTCAACAACTACCCAGAGTGGTAGTCCCCCATTTGATTACCATCAATCCAATATCAATTTTTACTTAAACTCTCATGTGGCGCAGGCTTGGATTAAGTCTATTGGTGATTGTCATTTTTCTGGGATGTATGCCCAGTACTCTGTACAGACTAATAGTAGAAGTTGCTCCTGACCAAATTATTGCAGAGGCCGCCAACAATCGTAATGATTCAGTGCTACAAGCTGCTTTAATACAAGCCAGAAGTACCTTTAGTAAAAGTAAAACTAATTTTGCCCGACATTTTCAGAAGGTATATCATCAACTATACCCTCAGGGCCGATTGACCGATGCTTTTACTGATCTGGTTATGGCGAAAAGACCCGGAGTTAAAGTTTCCGAAAAAGTAGTCATCGTGCTGCTGGAAGAGCAATTGAAGCAAGCCACACAAAAAGCGTTGAACGTTTTACAGCAAAGGTTGCTGAATTATGACATTAAAGGAGCACAGCTCAAAATAGTAGAGGGATCTACTCAAATTGAGTTGAAAGTTCCTGGAGTTGCTTATCCAAGTCGTTTGAAAAGAGTTTTGCTCAAAGTGGGCAAACTAGAGTTCTGGAGAGTGTATGACCTAAAAGAGTGCTATGAGGGTGTTATGACCTTGGCTAAAGGTTTAAATACAAAAACCAAAACAGTTTTGAACATAAAGAGAAATCGTTTGATAGTGCAGGTTTCAGATACTGCAATTGTCAATCAAGTCTTGAAAAACGAAACGTATCGCAAGGGTTTTCCTGCGCATACGATGTTTTTGTGGCAACACAAACCCAATAAAACAGGGGAATTGTGGCTCTATATGATCAAAGGCAATGCTCAAAAAAAAGCTCCGCTGAGTGGTGAGACATTGGCAACAGTAAAAGGCCAAATGAGTAATTACAATCAACCTTGTGTTACGTTTTCCTTGAACTCTGAAGGAGCTGGAAAATGGGCAAAACTTACTAGAGAAAACCTACTGAAACGCATTGCGATATCTCTAGATGGAAAGGTGTTATTAGCGGCACTGGTACAAAGTGAAATTACTTCTGGTCGAGGTGAAATTAGTGGTAATTACACCTTAGAAGAAACCAAGCAATTGGCTCAACTACTGAAAACCGGAGCTCTGCCGACTTCGCTTCGCTTAGTTTTGGAAGACGTAGTAGGACCCACAAAAAGTAAAGATTGATAAAGTTATAGAATAGAAATACCAAAGAATTTTATAAACAATAAACCAAAATGAAAAATAGAGCTGGAATAATAACACTGACGGTGGCGATTACACTCTTGTGTATTTACTACCTCACGTTCACTTTTCAGGCGAGGAAAGTGCAGAGAGATGCGCAAGACTATGCGCGTGACGCCAAAGGCGTAGTAATGAAGAGTAAAGAGCAACGATACCTGGACTCTATGAGTAACAAGGTAGTATATGAGCTACCAGGAGCGTCTTTTACTTACAAATCAGTCAAAGAAAAAGAGTTGGCCTTAGGGCTTGACCTTCAGGGAGGAATGCACCTGGTAGTGGAAGTTTCTCCAATTGAGATTATCAAAGCTTTGTCGGGCAATAGCTCTAGCAGCAAACTAAGCAATGCTTTGAAAGAAGCGCAAAAAGCCCAGGCTAATAGCCAGGAAAAGTTTGTATACTTATTCCAAAAGTCATTTGAGCGTTTGTACCCCAATGATAAGCTAGCCGATATTTTTGCAAGCAGTGCTAACCGCGAAAAAGTACGTACCAATTCGTCTAATGATGATGTGACCCAGTTTATCGGAGCCGAAGTAGACGAAGGTATTGATCGTGCTTTTGAAATCTTACGTCGCAGAATTGACAAGTTTGGAGTAGCCAACCCTAACATTCAGAAATTGTCGGGTACTGGACGTATTATGATTGAGTTGCCCGGAGTAGACAATCCTGAAAGAGCGAAAAAACTTATCTCAGGAGTAGCTAAGCTGGAATTCTGGGAAGTATATGAGCAGAATGAAATTGCAAGCAGCTTTATAGAGTTGAGCAATTACATGAACAAGCAAGATCAGTCGAAAGCCAAAAAGAATGGTGGTACTCAAAAAGATACTACTAAAACCAACACTACTGATCCTAAAAGCGATGATTTGGTAGCAGGAAACCAGAAAAAGGATAGCACTGACAATTCATTGGTAGCGGGTAATACTACTGACTCTACCAAAACAGATAGCACTCAAAGTACCGACACTACTGCCAAGACAGATTCTACCCAAAAAGATACGGCCAAAAAGGATGACGTAAAACCTGATACTACCCAACAGCAAATCGGTTCTACTTTTACTCGTTTGTTCAAAAACACCGGATCTAACTATGCGGCATTACCAAGCGATACTGCCGAAATCAATAGCTATTTGCGTAAGCCTGAGGTGCGTCGTATGTTCAAAGGAAATGCCTTATTTTTCTGGGATGTAAAACCCGACAGCAAGACCAAGTTGTTGAGCTTGCACATTGCTAAAAACACCCGTGGTGGCCAAGCTCCCTTAGAAGGAGATGTAGTAGTAGATGCTCGTCAGGAATTTGATCCAAACTCTCAACCTGAGGTGTCTATGCGTATGAACTCTAAAGGTACCAACGAGTGGAAAAAACTTACCCGGGCCAACATCAACAAAAGAGTGGCCATTGTGTTGGACAATAACGTATACTCGGCCCCATTCGTAAGAGCCGAAATTGCCAACGGTAACTCTTCTATTAGTGGAAACTTTACTGTAGAAGAAGCCCGCGACTTAGCCAACATCTTGAAAGCGGGTAAATTACCTGCCCCAGTACGTATTGTAGAAGAAGCCGTAGTTGGACCTTCATTGGGACAAAAATCAATTAGCCAAGGGCTTCGCTCTATGTTAGTAGGGTTGGCCTTGGTAGTTGTATTTATGGTATTGTACTACAAGCTCGGAGGAGCCATTGCCAACATTGCCCTACTGGCGAACATCTTCTTTATTGTGGGTATTTTGGCTCAGTTTGGGGCAGTACTCACCTTGCCAGGAATTGCGGGTATTGTACTGACCATTGGTATGTCGGTAGATGCCAACGTACTGATCTATGAACGTATTCGGGAGGAGCTCCGACGTGAACAAGCAGTGAAATTGCCAATGGCGATTAAACTAGGTTACGAAAAAGCGTACAGTTCTATCATTGATGCCAACGTAACAACTTTCTTGATTGGAGCCATTCTTTATAGCTTTGGTTCAGGTGGGGTAAAAGGATTTGCCGTAACCTTGATGATTGGTATTGGTTGTTCTTTATTCAGTGCGATTTTCATTACTCGTTTGATCATTGAGGCCATTTCGCGTGGAGGTAAACGCAATGTAAGTTTCAAGTCTTTGATTCCGACTTTGGGTAAACCAAACATCCAATTTATCAAATTGCGTAAGAAAGCTTACATGATTTCAGCGGCCTTTATCACTTTTGGTGTTATCTCCGCAGTAATCAACGGTGGTTTGAACTTAGGAGTAGATTTCAAGGGAGGTCGTTCGTATGTTGTGAAGTTTGAAAAACCAGTAGCTGCTACCGATGCCCGTATTGCTTTAGGTAAATCAATCAAAGGAGGTTTAGAAGTAAAAACCTTCGGTTCTACCGATCAGGTGAAAGTAACCACTAGTTATTTGATTGGCGATGAATCAGACGAAGCAGATCAGAAGGTGAGATCCTTGGTATTGGATGGGTTGAAAACCTTGAATAACGGAAATGCTCCCTCAGTAGAAAGCTCGTCTAAGGTAGGTTCTACCATTGCCGATGACATCCG
>DMXI01000187.1 GCA_003483885.1 Microscillaceae bacterium | reverse complement strand
CAGCAGCAATAGATACCAATACACCTCTGTCAGCCAATCTTCTTACCGCATTGTCAAGAGCAGTACTTGGAGGGAAACCAAAGCTCATGTTAGCTACTTGACCACTGCTAGCTCTTGCAGTTACGTAGTCAATCGCATTGATGGTAATAGAAACAGATCCACCACCTGCACTATTGAAAGCTTTGATACCTACCACAGTAGCACCATAAGCTACTCCAATTACCCCAATATTGTTGCTTTTAGCGGCAATAGTACCAGCTACGTGTGTACCGTGTCCGTTGTCGTCATCACCGTTAGGAGCACCACTGATAAATGTACGAGAAAGGCTACGATTAACGTTCAAGTCAGGGTGATCTAAATCTACACCACTGTCTATAACCCAGGCAAGTTTACCAGCGCCATTAGCTCTTCCTACTCGAGCAATTCCATAAGGAATAAAATCACGAGCACCAGTATTAGACTCTACTTTGTAATCAAGCGTGATTTCGTAATCTGGCTCAACAGTAGCAATTCTTGGATCTGCTTTCAAAGCTTTCACTTCTTTATCAGAAAGATTTGCCGCAAAACCCTCAATGGCAGTGTTATAAGTTCGGGTAATACGATCTGGACTTACCCCATATTTTTCTACAAACTTTTGTGTGTAGTCTAACATGGTGCGCGAGCGCTGATCGTAGTCCTGAGAACGGAAAGCAATACGATTGTTGTCAGTATTAAAGGTAACTACATAAGCCCCAGCAATTTTTTTGTCTCCTTTTTTGAGACTTACTTCATGCTCAGGCGTAGGGTTATTTTCTTGTAGTTGGTTGTTACAGGCTGCCAAAAAAGCAAAGGCAACCAGTGTTAGGAAAACTTGTTTTAATTTAAACATAATTTAAATAAATAATTAAGTGTAAGAAATAATTGGTATTTGGATGAAACAGCTTTGTGGTTTTGTTTCAGTAGCAATAATGTTGTTTTTGTAATTTTGTTGCAAAAACAACGAGTATACAAAAGGTGAACAAGGGCTTGTTTACTAAATGTAACCAGTAAACATGGAGATGTGAATAAGTAACACGAGAAGAGTAAATGGTTGATAATGAGTGAGGTAATTGAAAAAGAAAGTGACCCCCCCAAGTTATAAACAGGAGAAGAGAGTCACTTTTTAGAAGAGATAATAAAAGCAATAATTTTATTGCTGAGGCTTATTTTTTTGTAAATCGGTCAAACTTTGCATAAAAACCACTAAAGCTTTTTGCTCTTTAGATGTCAAATTCAATGGATCGGGTGGTAAAGTTTGCAAGGGTTGATCAATTCCAATACCTGCACCTCCTCCTCGATTATAAAAATCTATCACTGCCTCTAGATTTTTGTAGGTGCCATTGTGCATATAAGGGGCGGTTTTAGCTATGTTTCTAATGGTAGGCGTTTTAAAGAAAAACTTACGCTCCGCAGTTTTAAACATATGGTATCGCCCCAAGTCAGGATCAATATGAGCATTGGCTGTATCTGGTTTTTCGGGAGTACCCAGCATTTCTAGTTCAGTCTCTTTAAAGTTAGGCGGTACCGTGCCATTAAAAGCGGGAGGGAAGTGGCAAGTGGCACATTTAGCTTTACCCATAAACAAATTGAAGCCTAGTTTTTCTTCTGCAGTAAAAGTGTTTTCCTGTTGATTGATATTTCGATCAAATTTAGAGTTAAACGGGGTAAGACTGCGGACATAGCTCGCAATAGCGTGGGTGATGTTCAGCGTATTTGCTTCTTTTTGATACAACGCCTCAAATTGTTTTTTATAAACAGGCGTTTGGTTGATAAACTGGGCAATGGTTTTTAGATCAGTGTGAAACTCTGTTTTATTTTTCACGACGGCCACAATTTGATCTTCCAGACTTCCCGAACGTCCATCATGAAAAAACTTTTTCTGCAAAGCGGCATAAAACAAGGTGGGGCTATTACGGGTTTGCCCTTTAGATTTAGTCAACCCATCGCTAAATGCTAAATTTTCCTGATGACAAGTAGCACAACTCATTTGCTTATTGGCCGACAGGCGCGGATCATTGAATAATAGTTTGCCCAAAGTTGCCCGACGCTTATCATTAGCGCCTAGTTTGGCATCTGAGAAATAAGCCATGTTGAAGGTGTGGTTAGAAAATAAAGAACTGGCATCATTGCGAATGGCTAACTCGAAAGGAAACTCTACCTGCCAGTCTACTACAGTTTTCTTCCATAAATCTAACTGAGGATGGGTGTGCTGCTGAATAAAAGCATACCGGTCAAAAGCGTTGAAATCGCCCTGTAAAACCAGCATACTTTGCTGTATGGCTTGATTCCATTCGGTAAATAATTGCTGATCTTTGAAAGTAGGGGCAAATATTTTTAGATAATCCTGAAGTCGCTGGTAAATCCACTTACTTTCGGTCAGTGAGTTTTCCAATACAGGTGAGTCAAACCCCGTAATGCCGGTAAGTGCTACCCGGGCAATGGCATCGCGCAATAGCCACAAAAAATGATAATTTTGGTAGTTTTTGAACAATACATTTTTTTGAATCATTTTAAGACGTTGCTTGGTGAGCAGCGCATTCTTTTGCACCACAGGTACGTCAATATCATCCGCAAATATTTGCTCCTCTAATACTTGGAAGCCAGCGGGTTGTTTAATTTTTATATCAGTAGGATCTTCTTCTTCTACCTTAAGTATATTGGGTTGGTTCAAAAACTTGTAGTTTTCAACATCAGTAAAGCCTAGTACAGGTTCCAAATGCTTGAATGATCGACGAGCCAAGCGATAGTATTTTTGTAAGTCAGTTTTTTGGTTAGCTCGCTGCAAGCTGTCCAAATAACCAATGCATTGCGACAAATCTTGCATATATATCGCTTTCAATTGATCAAAAACACTTGCTTTTTGAGAAGAGCGATCGTTTTGAGTGGTTTTGCAACCAATAAACGCTCCTCCAAAAACCAGTAGAAGTACAAAAAACAGGAGGGTGAATCTGAATGACAGTTTCATAATAACAAGTGGGTAAAATCTGAGTAGTTTAAACAGGAAGAGCAAGCTCCCAACAAGCTTGCTCTGTCAATGAAGACTTCAGGTACAACTATCGTTGTAATCCTTGAATCACATACATTTGACTACCCTCAGTACGGTTTGTCAAATCAGGGTTTGCTTTGGGGTCAGTAAATTTATCGTTGTTCCATCCGTGGTTTTGAGTAATCAAAATGAAAGTCTCAGGCTTACCAATGATGTCCGAAATATCAATCATTCCTGTAATCTCCCAAGTGCGATCCGCAGTTCCAATACCATTGGCTGCTGCAGTTACTTGATCACACTCCAATACTACCTTTAATTCACCATTATTTAGGTTATATTGATACAAACGAGCATAGTGAGTTTTGTCCTGAGTATCAGGATATCCGTTGGGGTCTTCCTGGATGTAAGCATAGTTTTGCGTTACCAAAATGTTGTCAGGGCTATGGAAAGCCTTGGCTACTCCAGTAAGATTGTCACCGTCTAACACACAAGTGATTTTACCAGCACCAGTTGGGTCGTTCTCGTTCAATACTACCTTGTAAATACGACCATACAGCGTACCTTTTCCTACTAGGCCATCTTTTTTTCTTCCAGTTACGGCAAAGTAAACTTCACGTTGGTTAGCCGCAGAACCTCTTCTCCAGTCGATGTCTTCTAAACGAGAGAATCCCATAACTCCTTTGGTTTTTGCCTCAGCGTCCAACAAGTCAATGCTAGTCTCGGTCAATTCTACAAACTCCATGTCGTAAGACTCACCCTCTTTCATATCCATTTCGAAGTTGATCCCCGCAGTAGTTACTTTCAATCCGTACAATTTACCACCAGTTAAGTCACCACGACTACCCACATACATACCCAACTGACCAGAAGGAGTAGTATTGTCAGAGTGGTCATCGCCAATAAATACTACAGTTTTGTCTGCATAAGCATCTTTTCCGATTACTACAGCATTTTCTGTAGACCATTGCCCCATCGCAGTCAACATTGTGGGAGTAGAAGCAGTAGAAGCATCTTTTAAAGGTTCAGTCACAAACACTCCTTTAGAAGAACCTCCCCACTCGCCGCCAGACAAGTACAAAGGGCCAAAACCGTGTTCTTCAGGCGTAATCATAGAGCCAGAACATTGTGCGGTATTAGCTGTTGCCGTTGAATTCAAAATGTACTCACCTTTAATAGGCTTAAAAGTTTCGTCTAAAGTAATACGAGCGATAGAATAGTCAGCCTCAATGTTGTTGATCAAGGTATAAGTCCCATCAGCGTTTTTTAATAAGCCAGCACCATCGGCCATAGAGCCATATACAAAATCAGGAGAACCTGATAATTGATCTTCCGAAGATAACATAGGGAAAATCTGAACATTCGAAAATTCAGAAGATAACTTCAAAAAAGAAGCAGTCTTAGAGTGATTAGCCAGAACCACCTTAGAGGTTGGTTCTTCGTCTTTTTGGCAAGCCAACAAACCTATAGCAAGCACGCTAATCAATAACAACAGCTTGATAAATTTCATAGTAATAATGTATAATTATAATAGATTATGAGATATTGATTTACGGCCGCAAACGTAGGGTTTTAGTATTACCTGAAGTCAAGGTTTGTTTTAATGCTAGGTTAATTGAGTGGGTAAAATTCGGTAGTATTCAGCAAGTAATTTGATAGAGAAATAATCTGTTTGAGAGGTTTTTAACAAGGAGTTCTTAAATATTTTTATTAAAGAACAATAGTGAACAGGAGAAGTATTTTGGCAAAACTGTCAAAAGCTTGCGTAGACAATCATTATTTTAGTTAGGTAATTTAATTAATGCTGTCAAGTGAATGAAAAAATGTTAACAAACAATTCTTATTTGTGGAGAGTCGGCGGATAAACTTAATAAGGGCAGTTTCCGTATTAACGAGTTGTTGTTTAATCAAGGTAGGAATATAGAAGGTATTTATTGAACAAAACACCTTCTTATATATTAAATACATCTACGATAAGTTGAGTTATTCCATCTTCTTAGCCTCTTCCCAGAATACATCCATTTCGGCCAAGGTCATGTCTGCTAGTTTTTTACCATTTTTTTGGGCTTGCTCTTCCAAATAAGTAAATCGTTGAATAAATTTTTTATTGGTACGTTCCAGCGCAGCTTCAGGTTCGATATCAATAAAACGAGCATAGTTGATGAGGGCGAACAAAATATCCCCAAACTCTTTTTCGGCTTTGGCGTGGTCGATGGAGGTATTGGCCTCTACATTAAATTCCTCCTTGAATTCTTGTAGTTCCTCTTCTACCTTTTCCCATACCTGACTTTTGTCTTCCCAGTCAAAACCCACCCCACGCACTTTTTCCTGAATGCGAAATGCTTTTACCATGGCAGGTAAAGATTTAGGAACCCCTGCTAGTACTGAGCGATTCCCTTCTTTGAGTTTCAATTGTTCCCAGTTGCGCTTGATGTCTTCTTCTGATTCAACCTTTACATCTCCATAGATATGTGGATGACGCTGGATCAACTTCTCACATACGCCGTTGAGCACATCGGCAATGTCAAAGTCCTCCGTTTCAGAACCAATTTTAGAATAAAACACCATATGCAACATCAAGTCACCCAATTCTTTTTTTACTTCCTGTAAGTTATTTTCAAGAATGGCATCCGAGAGTTCATATGTTTCCTCAATGGTGAGGTAGCGCAGGCTTTCCATTGTTTGTTTACGATCCCAGGGGCATTGTTCCCTTAGTTCATCCATAATCGTTAGCAATCGGTCAAAAGCCTTGAGTTGTTCAGCGCGAGTGTTCATGGTTAAAAGTGAAAAGCTTTTTTAAATTAAAAATGTAAAACGTAAAATTGGCGCGATGCAAAGAAAGGAATAGGGATCAGGGAACAAGGGCGAAGCGAAAATAATTCATAATTAGCTATTCACCACTTACCATTAATCATTTACCATTACTAAGCAATGCATTGCGAAACAATAGAACAATTAGCCAAAGGCAGGACAATAGAAAAATTGCTCATTCTCCCTTATAAGAAGCATTGTTAAAAATTTGACGATTATCAGTATCAGCCATAATCTCCTGGAACGTTTTCTTGGGAAATTTCTTCATATACTTGCGTATAATCTGCCAGCCAACCCACCACCCAATACGGCCTGGGCATTCTTTACCTACGCCAATCTCTGCAGTATAAGGCCTTTCACCTGTATATGCTTTCTTTTTATAAGGCGTAGTTACAAACAACACTTGTTTGTTCAGGAAGTGCCCCCAGATTACTTTCTTATTATCTAGATCAGTGACATTGGCCAGCTGACGAGCGGTGTATCCTGTTACCAGCGAATCAGGAGCGCAAGGTATCATCGTTTTCACAAATTGCCAGGTTTTGCCATACGTTACCATTTCGGCCACCAACGAGCGGTCCTTAGGATTTACCTTATTATAAGGCACCGAAATAAATTGCATAATGCTTGGTACAATATATTCAGGAGCGTATCGCTTCAAAATATAACCTGGCTGGCGAGGGCGATAATTTTTGTATTTCTTGTTGTTACCAATGAAGTAATCCAGGCTTAAAAAAATCACCTCCTCAGACACATATAAATCACGACCAAAAAAACTGCCTACCCCAGTCATAGCTACCTTTACCTTAGGAACTTTAAAAGAAGGGTAATAATATTTTACATGTTTAAAGGCATTGGTTAAGTCTTGTTTGAGCTGACTGTAGTCCCCAAATACCTCTTTGACATAACCATAAAGTGTGTCCATATGAGGCACTTGCGCAAATTTGACCAAAACACTGGCTACCGTATCTTCAGGCATACGCGATACCTGGGCAAATCTTTGGGCAAATAAAGGGTTCTTTTTCAAAAGCGCTTTGGCTTGGGCAGGGCTTTCCAGTGCCAGTAGGGCAGGAGTGAGGTCTTCTATGGTTACATTCACATCTATTTTAGAAAGGTCAAGTTTGTCACAGTCTCCCCCTTCCGAAGAAGTACAACTACTAAGGCCTCCTGCCCATAAACAAATGATCAAGATACCTAGCCAGCCCAAAGACCAACTTTGCCGATATGAGTTCATAATTTTCAAATATTTAATTGGAGTTGGTTTCAATATACTCTTGGAGCGTGTTTAAAATTCATCAATCAGACCTTTTACGAGTCTTTTTTGATTATATATTGTCAAAATTTGACGCATCTAATCCCAAAAACCTTCGGAAAATGCACTGTAAACGAAAATTTAAACAAGCTCTTATGCAAAGAAGTGCAGATGACTTCAAAATAAAAAATTCCAAATTCTGCTTCTGTAAGAAAATAAGAGTTTGCTTACAGAAACGCTGAATTTGGAATTAAAAGTATTTTATTTTTATCGTTGTTGAAGTTCCAGTTCTTCGCCCAAACGATTATGGAATTTGAAACTAGTCAGCGGAAGTGCCGAGTCTTTAATCAAATTAATCCATCTTCCGTATTTAATCAACCACTTTACTCTTTTTGATCTTAGTCCACCTTTGGTAAAGTAGGCGTGTAAATAAGGGTGTAATACAATCGTAATCTTTTTCTCGTTTTGTTTGGTCAATACGTACTCCAGATTACCTTCTATTACATCAGAAACCAATATTGAGGCTTCTATCTTTCCTGTACCTCCACAAGACGGACAAGTCTCGCGGGTTGTAATATTCATCTCAGGGCGTACCCGCTGGCGGGTAATCTGCATGAGTCCAAACTTGGTCAATGGCAGCACAGTCGATTTAGAACGATCTTGCTTCAATTGCTCCTTCATAAAATCATAGACTTTGCGTTTGTTTTCCACTTTTTTCATGTCTATGAAATCTATGATTACAATTCCTCCCATATCTCTTAGGCGGAGTTGTCGGGCAATCTCTTTGGCTGCCTCCAGGTTTACATTCAACGCTGTATTTTCCTGATCTTGCTCTACATTAGATTTATTACCACTGTTGACATCTATAACGTGTAGAGCTTCTGTGTGTTCAATAATCAAATAGCCTCCTTTTGGTAAGCTAACTGATTTCCCAAAAAGTAACTTTAATTGCTTCTCTATATGAAACTG
>DMXI01000189.1 GCA_003483885.1 Microscillaceae bacterium | reverse complement strand
TTGTTACGAAGATAGTTATCATTATATTATGTCATTCCCAACTGGAGGTTTCTTTAATATTGAAAAAGTAGTTGAAATACCATACAATCTTGAATATGGAGGTTTTCGTCGCCTTTTGCTTACAGGAAAGGTTGATTTTGGTATTATCAAAATGGGAGATATTTTATGTATTCCTCTCAAATCAGGTATGCATTACCACCAAAGAATTCACGGAATACAGCTGATGAGAGATCAGCTCAATGACGCTACTCCTAATAATGGAACGGTTTCTTTAGTTTTTAGATCACCAGAAGTGAAAACTGAAGATATAAAGGCTGACCTAGCCTATGTAATGCCTCTTGCCTATTAATGATTTGAATTCCAATCTATAACTAGTTAAGTAGCAGATAAAATATTGTAAAATATAAATTCTGCTTCCAACCTTCTAAAAAAAACACAAAGCACATCTTTAATATACTACTTGACAAAAGTCTCTTTTTTGTGGATAAACAGCAAAGCATATACTTCTCTTATCTAATGGTAAAAAATTATATTAGAAAGTAACAAAACGAACTACTGAAATCTCAGAAAAAACAATGATATCACAATCCAAAGTGAAGAATTGCTCCAGCAAAAGAAAGAGATTATAGTACATAAGAATTCACTGAAAAACAATGTCGCTCATTGGAGCAGGTATTAAAATTTGACAGAGTATACCAGAAGTTTTTATTAGTACCACATTGCTCGATAAAGTCATTAACACAAATCAGGTTACTAACCCAATCTAAATTTTAGAAAAATTACGTAGTCGCATATGCTATGCTTTACTACAGAACAAATCGGGCAATCAAAAAAGCCTGGATACTGCTTTTCGTTCTAATAATTTGTAGCAAAAGGTATCTTTTGCAAACCATAATACCCTCTTTGATATATTGAGGAAAAAGATACTTTCTCAGATGTTAATCAATCTCTTGTATAACATCTATTTGTATGCTGATTAAAAGAATTAATTTTCATCTTTTTTGACAATGTCACGTATCATTTAAAAGTACAGTAATCCATTAAAAAAACTATATAACACTATGATTCAACTTTATTTATGAAAACAATCCTATTTCTATTTTGTATTTTTTACGGATTCATTCAAACCAGTTTCGGACAAGACTCAGGCATTCCTTCCAATTTAAAGCACAAGTTCAGCACGAAAAAATACACTACAAAAAACGGATTATCTCAAAACACCATTTGGCATATCTTTCAAGATCAGCAGGGATTCATGTGGTTTGCTTCTGGAGATGGGTTGAATAGGTATGATGGCAAAACTTTCAAACATTTTACACATGACCCTAACAACATCAATAGTTTAGGAAGCAACTATCTACGTCAAATCTATCAAACTAAAAACGGAATCTTGTGGTTTGGCTCTAAGAATAAAGGCATTACTAGTTATAACCCTAAGACTGGCCAATTCAAACAATTTGCTCCTCAAAAAAACAATCCTCACTCTTTAACAGGAAAAAAAATACAATGTATCAGCGAAGATAAGTCGGGTAATTTATGGGTTGGAACTTCTGAGGGTTTAAATAAACTTACCTATTCTACACAAGATCCTGACTCAATTATCATACACCCTATTGTCTCAGATACATCTGACCATCAATCAATTAGTGATAATGACATATTATCACTTTATCAGGATAGTCAAGGAATTTTTTGGGTTGGAACAGCTAAAGGCCTACACCGTTTGATAGATCACGAAACTTCGATACCACGTTTCAAAAGGTATCCACTCATCTCTCAAAGGAATCAACAAGTCTCTCACATAACATCTATTTATGAAGATAAGCAAAACAGACTATGGATAGGTTCTGCTTTTGGTATTGGAGTATTAAACCGAGAAACTGGTAAATATATTATTGACAATAAAAATAAAGACTTATTAGTTAGGAGTATTTTACAAGATCAGGATGGCATTGTTTGGGTAGGTACTAGCCAAGGTTTGTACTGGTTTGATGAGCTTGCCAAAACCTTTATTCGTTTTAAGGATGAGACATCTTTCATTCAAAATACCTATGAAACAGGAGTAATGAGTTTATATGAAGATCGATCAGGAGCATTTTGGGTAGGAACTTTAGGGAAAGGGGTATACCTCATTGATCGCAAAAGCAGGAAGTTTTCTCTTTATCAACCCACTCTTAAGAATAAACAAGGGCAAACAATTAGCATTACAAGTTGGCATATTTTACAAGGAGACTCCGCCAATTTATGGATTCGTACTATTGACAACCATCTTGTCAAATATAATTATCATACTGAGCAAGTAAAGCTACTCAAACACGACCCTCAAAACCTTCAAAGTCTCAGTAATGACAAAGTCAATGTACTTTATAAAGATAGCAAAGGACGAATTTGGGTAGGTACTTATGATGGATTAAACCTACTAGATCAGGAAAAAGGATTCGTAAAGCGCTATTATCCTACTCAAAATAAAAATAATATCATAACTAAAGTGTTTGAAGATTCCGAAAGGAATCTATTAGTTTGTATAAACGCCCAATGGATTTATAAGCTAAACACTATTACTGATACCTTTGAAAAACACCTTCAGCTACCAAAGATTAAAAATAAACACCCTCTCTTAAATACAATTTCTGTTCATGCTGATGGTAAGTTTTGGATGGGGGCCAGAGATGGCTTATTGGTGTTCAATCCCAATAACCAACAGTACCAAATGTACAATAACACTACTGGCTTAAAAAGTAATAGTGTGTTAGATATTTATCAAGCGAAATCTGGACAAATTTGGTTGACTACTTACGGGGGTGGATTAAGCAAAGTAATTATAAAACAAGATAGTACCTTAAGTTTTATTCATTACGGCAAACTAGAAGGCCTAATGAATGAATTTGTATATGGTATACTAGAAGATACTCAAGGGAATTTATGGATGAGCCAGGAGAAAGGTATTTCTAAGTTTAACCCTATTACTAAAAAGTTCACTAATTATACTATTAAAGATGGTATACAAGACGGGGAGTTTAACCAAGACTCTTTTGCTAAGGGAAAAAATGGAGCACTCTTTTTTGGTGGTTCTGAAGGGATTAATGCTTTTTATCCTGAAAAGATTACAAATAATAATTTTGTTCCACCAATTATATTAACTGACTTTCAAATATTTAATAAATCAGTAAGCAAGCAACAGGCAAATTCACTATTTCAAGGGACAATTAATTATACAAAAAAAATAACACTAACCTATGAACAGGCAAAAGCATTTTCCTTTGAATTTGTGGCACTTAATTATATCAACTCTATCAGTAATCGCTATAAAGTAAAGCTGGTCGGTTATGATAAAAACTGGCGTAACCTTGGTTTCCGCAACTTTGTAAGTTACACCAACATACCTCCAAACACTTATACATTAAAAGTACTAGGAGCCAATAATGATGGTATTTGGAATACTCAGGGACTTAACATTACTATTGTGATTTTGCCTGCCTGGTGGCAAACCTGGTGGTTTAAAATAGGGTGGATATCTACTACAGTATTATTATTAGTGGTATTTTACCGCGTTAGAGTGGCCAGCATTAAGCGACAAAAAAGAATATTAGAACAAAAGGTAGTTGATCGTACCCGAGAGGTTGTTGTACAAAAAAAGGCCATTACAGAACGTAATAAAGAAATTATTACTCAAAACGAGGAATTAAGGCAACAACAAGATGAAATCATGGCTCAACGTGATGCTATAGAGCTACAGAACAATACTTTAAGTATACAAAATAAACGAATCAATCAAAGCATTCGCTCTGCCAAAACCATTCAAGAAGCTATTCTTCCTTTTGAGGTCCGCATGAAGAAAACTTTAGGTGAGTATTTTGTTATATACCAACCCCGAGACATAGTTTCAGGGGATTTTTACTGGTTAGGTGAAGTTCAAAACAAACGTATTGTCGCTGTAATTGATTGTACAGGTCATGGTGTACCAGGAGCATTTATGAGTATGGTTGGGTTTACCATGCTCAATGAGATCATTAATACAAAACAAGTCAGTGATCCAAGTGATATACTAGAACAACTTCGTCAAGACATACGCTATTACCTACGACAAGATGAGACTGGCGGGAGAAACGGCATGGATGTGGTATTGGTAACTTTAGAAAATTTAGACTCTGAACAGGTAAGAGTAAGTTTTGCTGGTGCTAAGCGTCCTTTGTGGTATATTCAACAAAATAGCACTGCTACAGAGTTCATTAAAGGTAGTTCGGTTTCTATTGGAATAATATATGAAGAACAACGAAGCATTCAGACTCACACCTTTATTTGCCCTCGCAAAACTCTGTTATACTTAGGGACTGATGGTTTTACTGATCAGAATAATATTCACCGTAAAAAAATTGGTAATCAAAAATTGATGAAAATGTTGTACTTATACAGAGATTTACCCCTTAGTCAACAAAAACAAGCGCTAGAAAAAATGCTTCATGAACATATAGAAGGTACTGAACAACGAGATGATATATTATTTCTAGGGTTTAAACTCTAACTCAAAAGGTCTTATCTTCGTATCTCTAAACCATTACTTTTATGACAGGTACTCTATCTATCAAACAACAATTATTTGCTCATTGTGAGCAATACATTCATCAAAAAATTACTAATGCACAAAAAGCTATTGCAGAGGCTCAACAAGCAGCCAACGAAGAAACCAAAAGTAGTGCAGGTGATAAATACGAAACAGGTAGAGCTATGATGCAATTGGAAAAGGAAAAACATGCAACGCAACTAAATGAAGGCTTGAAGTTGCAAAAAGTTTTGGCACAAATTACCCCTAATTCCACTCATCAGGAGGTTGGGTTAGGGAGTTTAGTAGTTACCTCTCAAGCAAACTATTATATTGCTATTAGTGCAGGTAAAGTCATGATTGATCAACAAAATTACTTTATAATCTCACTGGCATCTCCCATAGGACAGGCACTAAAAGATCTGTCAAAAGGTGGGCAAACGGTATTTCGAGGGCAAACGATTACCATCAAAAACATCTTATAATTAAATAATTTCCTTTGATTATACTATTTACTTTAGTAAGTTTATTCTAAAGCTAAATTGTGTATTATGGGGAATTTTAATATCGAGGATCATAGTACCCTCATTGTATTAGGGTATTTGGTTATTTTTGGAATACTAGATGCTACTACTGGACTATATCACAATTCTAAACGCACCAAAGATGACTGGTTAATCGAAACCATTAGTATTGCTGTCATCGCCATTATTATCAAGCCTGGTGCAGCATTTCTCACCATTCTTTTGGGTAAAGCTGTATTACCTGACTATTTTCTTTACTATCAAGACATCAGTTTGTTGATCAGTCTACCTATTTTTCTGTTGATAGACGACCTCAGTCAATATTGGTATCACCGTTGTGCACACGAATATCCATTTTTATGGAAGCTTCATCGCCCCCATCATGCGGCCCCTGAGATGGGCATATTTGTCACATATAGAGAGGCTTTATTGTATCCGGTATTTATCCCTAGTGTGTGGTGGATGGGAATATGTCTATTTTTAGGTTGGGCACCTGCAGTGGCTTTTGGGGTAGTAATCAAGCAATTGGTATTGGTGAGTAGCCACAGTAACTGGAAATGGGATGTACCTTTGTATAAACGTCAAATAACTCGTCCACTTATTTTAGCCATTCGTCGTATCATTATTACTCCCGCTTTTCATCACGCCCATCATGGGCTTACTGCCAAAGATGGGGTGAGTAACCCTCACGGAAACTTTGGCAATTTGTTCTCTATTTGGGATCAAATGTTTGGTACTGCTATGTTTACCAGTGAATTCCCCCAAATCTATGGCATTGAAAACGATCCTAAAGAAGGTTTTTTGTCTAACTATTTTTATCCTTGGTTTCGTACCAATAACCCCAAAAGTGAGCTACACAAACACTTTGAAAAACAATCGCATGCTGAACCTGAGCCACTCAATACTACGCTGAAGGCCGGGAAATACTTGTACTGTACTTGTGGATTAAGTAATATTCAACCTTTTTGTAATAGCTCACACAATGGCACAAAACATAAACCGACGTTTTTTACCCTCAAAGAAACCAAAAAGGTCAGTTTATGTAAATGTAAGCTCACAAAAAACCCTCCTTATTGTGATGGATCACATAAGCATTTTGAAGCACAAAATACTGACAATCTTGTACTTAAGGAGACACTTAAAAAGTGATAAAAGGCTTTAACGGATGATGAGTCGTTGACCAACTCTCAATGGAGATTTATAATGGAGTTTGTTTTGGCGAGCCAATGTCCAGATGGGAATTCTATATTTACGGCTAATAGAATACAATGTATCTCCATACTTTACTCTATGGTAAATCCGCTTGCGGGTTTTGTTCCCCAAGTGCCAGAAGTGTTCAGGCTTTAAGGTAAAGTATTGTGAAAATACTTGTTTCTTCTTTGAGAAATCAAAAATTAATAATGGATCTATTGAGTTTCCTTCATAGCGTACTTCGAAGTGCAGATGTGGTCCTGTACTCCATCCGGTACTCCCTCCCAAACCTATCAATTGACCCGCTTTTACTACTTGGCCAACTTCTACTTTTCTGGCACTCATGTGCCCATAGAGGGTCTCTAGTCCATTGTAATGACGAACTACTACATAATTACCGAATCCCATCCCATAGGCTGAAATACGAATAATTCCATCAAACACACTATAAATCGGAGTACCGATCCGAAGATTTAAGTCAATCCCATGATGGAACCTTCCCCAACGATAACCAAAATTAGAGGTTTTGAGGGTAGTTGCTAAAGGTGCCGCCCAGAGTTGCCCCCGGTCGGCATCATATAGCTTGATATCAATAGTATCTTTGAACAGTTTTGCGCTTTTTTGGTATGGATTGATATATTGAGAACTCCAAATTGAATAATATTCAGCAGCGGTTACCCACACACAGTCAATTTTGATCTGTTCTGAAATTTTTACAATTTGATTAGTACCAATATCTATACTGCCTGCCGAGTCTTCGCGTACAATCGCAGCATTTCTTCTGAAAAGATTAAAGCTTGTGCCTTTTCTGGCAGTTTGGTTATTTTTTGGCCCAGCAGTAGCTTCGCCTGACAAGTCTTGTTTTTTGGTAGAGTCTACCTTTACCAATGTATCTTTTTTTGTTTTTTTAGCAGCCTTGGGTATAATTTTCCCGTTACCTTTGGGCAAAGGGGTTTCTACCTGTGACCAGCTAGTCTGCAAACAAAAAACTAATAAAAATCCAAGAAAATATTTAAACCCTAACATTCAAGATTAACCTTTTCTAATCCACCAACAGGAGTTTACTAGAACGCTCCAACTGCCTCTTTTTCAGCAATATAGCGCTCTGCATCCAAAGCCGCCATACATCCTGAACCAGCTGCGGTGATTGCCTGACGATAATCTTTATCTTGTACATCACCAGAAGCAAAAACTCCTTCTATATTCGTTTTACTGGTTCCATTTTCAGTAAGGATGTAACCAGTTTCATCCATCTCTATATATCCTTTGAAAATATCGGTATTTGGTTTATGCCCAATAGCTACAAAGAAAGCACTCGCTTTTAGGTCAGTAAGTTCATTAGTAACCGTATTTTTTACTCTTACTGCTTCTACCTGATTATCTCCTAGTACTTCTTCTGTTACGGTATTCCAAAGAATTTCAATGTTATCCTTATTGATAACCCGTTGTTGCATAATCTTGGAAGCACGCATTTCGTCGCGTCTTACCAATAAATAAACTTTATTACAAATCTTAGACAAATAAGATGCCTCTTCTGTAGCAGAGTCTCCTCCACCAACAACTACTACGTCTTGATCTTTAAAAAAGAACCCATCGCACACCGCACAAGAAGAAACGCCTCCACCAGCATCGCGTAAACGTAGTTCAGATTCTAAACCTAGCCACTTGGCAGAAGCTCCAGTAGAAATAATCACTGCTTTTGCGGTGATTTCGTGCTTATCGTCGATAATTACCTTGTGTAGTTGCCCCGAAAAGTCAACTGAGGTAGCCAATCCCATTCTAATATCGGCTCCAAAACGAGCCGCTTGTTTCCGAAGATCTTCCATCATTTGCGGCCCCATGATACCTTCCGCATAACCAGGAAAATTCTCCACGTCACTGGTAAGCATTAATTGCCCACCGGGTTCTGGTCCAG
>DMXI01000496.1 GCA_003483885.1 Microscillaceae bacterium | reverse complement strand
AACCTAAAGCTAACCTATCTTTTACAAATTATATAGATGTTTACATCATGCAAGATAAAATTATAGCAGATATAAGAGGAGGGAAACGTGATGCATTGGTGAAGTTATACAAACAATATCGGGTAGACTTTATTAAATGGGCGCTTAAGAGTTTTCATTGCACACAGCAAGAAGCCGAAGATGCCTATCAAGATACTACTATAGCCTTCTATGAAAATGTAATGAAGGATAAGGTAAATCAATTAAACTGCTCGGTTAAAACGTATTTGTTCGCCATTGGAAAGAATATTTTATTGAGTTCGGCCAAGAAAAAAAGTAAAAAGACTGCCGACTTAGACAATGTAAAAGAGGTCATTGATGAAGCCTTATTGGTTTATGAAAAAATAGCGTTGAATGAACAACAAACCAATATATTATCGGCGATAGAATCATTGGGGGAACCTTGTCAAACGATTTTGAAACTTTATTACTATGATCGCTTATCAATTAAAAAAATTGTAGAGCGCCTGGATTATAAATCCGAAAATGTGGTAAAGGTGCAAAAAAACCGTTGTATGAAAAGATTGCGTACAAACTTGGAAAAAAAAGGCTTGAAAGAAGATTTAAGATGAATAAGATGCCATGGATAATGTAAATCAAATATTGATAGAAAAATATGTAGAGGGAACTTTGACAGCCCAAGAGAAGGCTGCGTTTGAACAAAGACTGACAAAAGACACTGAATTGGCAAAGGAATTTGCAGAAATGCAGGATTTTATGCTGGCCATGCAAGTTTTTGGTCGTGATGCACTTAAAAGTGAGTTGAAAGCGGTAGCAGAGGCTGAAGCTTTACCTTCTGACTTATTTGCTGAACCAACAGAAAAAAAAACGGCTAAATCTGATGCAAAGGTTCGTAGCATTTCTTTGCGAAAAATGGCGGGCATTGCTGCCGTAATCTTGGCAATACTGGTGCCTACGGTTCTTTTACTCAATAACCAAAACACTTCTCCAGAAGAGCTTTACACTCGTTATTTTGAGGTATATCCCAATATGGTGGCTCCCATAGTACGTGGAAACACTACCCAAAAACCTCTCGAGCAAGCAATGGAAGCGTATGAGGCCGGGAATTATGGTTTGGCTATTCAAAAGTTGCAAAACATAGTAGTATCTGAAGATAAAAAAGAAGGAGCGCAGTTTTATTTGGCGATGGCTCATTTAGCGAATGGCGATGCCAAAGTGGCGATTGGTAAGTTCCAAAAGTTACAAACTCAGACACTGACCAATTATCAAGAGCAGACACAATGGTACTTGGCAATGGCTTATCTGGCAAGCAAAGACATTAAAAACTGTAAACAACAATTGCAAAAATTGTCTTCGCAGAAGGGCTTTTACCAAAAGAAAGCAAAAGAGCTGTTGGCTAAACTTTAGAACAGATTACAGGTAAATACAAAATGCCGTTTTCGGATATCCAAAAACGGCATTTTGTATTTATAAGATATACTAAGGCTTACTTTTTAGGGCTAGCCGAACCTGGCTGTACATTCGCTCTAATGCTTAAGACTGTTTTAGGCTTTTTAGGATCATTGGTGATCATCGTGATGCTTTTGTTTACACTTCCTTTTGACGTACCACTAGAGTAGGTTACATCAATGGTAGTAGATTCACCAGGGTTTAGCTGCATCTTTTTAGGACGGGTAGCAGTACAACCACAAGACGCTTTAGACTTACGAATGTGTAAAGTTCTTTTACCAACATTGGTAATCTTAAAAGTGGTAGATACACGTGATTGTTGTTTTACATTGCCGAAATTGTGCGTGATTTTATCAAATTTGGCAACAGGAGGGTTAATCTTATCTTCAGGTTTGAAGTTTTCTTTGATATATCCACCCATACTCATTCTTTTCTGAGGATTCTTTTGATCGTTAGTAATCAACATAAAGCTATCATACACATAATCCCAGTCTTTGCGAGCGCTGGCATCAAAGGTAAAGGTAAGTGTAGCCGTTTGTTTAGGTTGAATGACAGTTTTGTCAGCTTTAAGCGTGGCATGTTTGGGCAATTTTGTCGCCGCCAGGTTAAGGGTAATAGGGGCATTACCTTCGTTGTAAAGAATCGTTGTCTTGGTGTTTGACTTGCTGTCGTGCATCATGTCTCCAAACCATACCGAGTTAGTTTTGAAACGTAAGTTACCCAAAGCAATAGGATACCAATCTTTAGGACCTTTTTTGCGAGGTGTTACATTGCCTGAGATTTGCAATATCGTGATAGGTTGAGCGCTATTACTAGTCACGGTGATCGTCTTATTAAATTTCCCTGGACGGTTCATTGGGTTGTAGGCCGCCTTTACCACACCAGATTGGCCTGGCTGAATGGGATCCTTCGTCCATGAAGGCGTAGTACAGCCACAAGATGCTTGTACTTTGGTAAGTTTAAGAGGTTGATTCCCTACGTTTTTAAATGAGAACGTTACTTGGGCAAGTCCTCCATCTTCTTTAATAGTGCCAAATTCGTGTTTGGTTTTCTGGAATTGGATTTTTGACTGGGCAAAAGCCACTGTCGCAGCCAATGAAAAAACAAATGATAGTCCTAGTGACAATAACTTTTTCATATGTATTTGGGTTTGTCGATAAAGAAACATGGGATGTTTAATTGTTCCTAAATTTCGAAAGTGTATTACAAAATTAACGATAAATTCTCCAATTTGTATGAATTTTCGCTGTTAAAGATTCTCTAACAACTCTTAATGAATTGTTAATAGAAAAGGTAACTTCTTTTGTATATATACTCTATTTTTGGAATTGTTTGGACAAAAGTCCAAAAAAACTCAGCGATACAAAATCTTATTTTAAGTTTTTGATTCTCATAGCATAACTTCAATCATTAAACCAACGGTTTTTAGGGTTTTAAATGGCAGTCTTGCGAAATTCCATATCTTTGTTGGACTAGTTAAACCAAAACTTATATTACTAGACATTTTGGCTAAAGTTGGCCGTGAGGACACAGCCAACCGCGTGGTCGCCTTCATTTGTGGAGATACAAATGAAAAATGCCCAGTAGTATGACCAAAACTCAAACTTTTAATTGAATGACAAATCGAGCGTTTTTAGAAAAGTATTTGAATAATGCCTCTCCAACCGGATTCGAGAGTTCTGGACAAAAAATCTGGTTAGAATACATAAAGCCATATGTGGACGATTACATTGTAGATACTTATGGATCGGTAGCAGGAGTAATTAACCCTGATGCTCCTTACAAAGTAGTGATTGAAGCCCACGCTGACGAAATATCCTGGTTTGTAAACTACATTACCGATGATGGCTACATTTATGTGATTCGTAACGGAGGATCTGACCCCGTGATTGCGCCCTCGATGCGGGTAAATATTCATACCAAAAAAGGCGTAGTAAAAGGAGTATTTGGTTGGCCAGCGATTCATACCCGTATTGGAGAAAAGACTGAACCCAAAGCCGAAATTAAGAATTTGGTGATTGATTGTGGGTGTTCCAGTAAAGATGAAATACTCGAGCTAGGCATTCATGTAGGATCGGTGGTTACCTTTGAGGATGAATTGATGGAGTTGAACAACCGATACTATGTAGGCCGTGCTCTAGACAACCGCATTGGAGGATACATGATTGCTGAGGTAGCTCGTAGACTACACGAAAATGGTAAAAAGCCAGCGTTTGGTCTATATATTACCAACAGTGTGCAAGAAGAGATTGGTTTGAGGGGAGCTGAAATGATGGCACACCGCATCAAGCCTGATTTAGCTATTGTAACCGACGTATGCCACGATTCTCAGTCGCCTTTGTACAAAAAAGTAAAAGAAGGTGATATTCGTTGTGGAGGAGGACCAGTGTTGAGCTATGCACCTGCGGTACAGTTCAATGTATTGGATATGATTATAGAAGTGGCTGAGAAAAATGAAATTCCATTTCAACGGATGGCTTCTTCGCGTAGCACGGGTACCGATACTGACGCTTTTGCCTATTCTAACGCCGGGGTGGCTTCTGCCCTCATTTCCTTGCCTTTGAAATACATGCATACTACCGTGGAAACTGTTTCTAAAGAAGATGTAGAGCAGGTAATTAACCTGATGTATGAGTTTTTGATTCAATTACCAAACAACCACGATTTCCGATATTTTAGTTAATCAATCTTGTATGACTGCTAACTGCCTAAACAATGATTGGGTTGTTTGGGCAGTTATAGTATTGAACAAAGCTTGCTCAAATGGATGTGGATATTAATGATTTAGTTGAAAAGCTGTCTAAAGCCTCAGGAGTAGATTTAAAACCTTATCTGGCTCAAATCAATGCCCAAATAACTGAAAATACTTCTGCTTCGACAACCGCTCCTCTACCTCATAAGAGTCATAATCAAGAGTTAGCTTATATGGTAGGCAGTGCCTATTTGCAGTCTGCTCATACGGGTATTTTAATTGTAGATGCTGAATTGAACATATTGCTGGCCAATGATACTTTTTGTCGTTGGATGCAGAAGGACCGTAGCCTGTTGATCAACAAAAACCTACATAAACTATGGAGCAATGCCACACGAGAATGGCGGCATTTATTTACCTTGATTAAGTATGCGTTTCAGGTGCAAAAGGATTTTAGTGATGTGCTTTTTTGGAGACAACCCGATGAGTCCGAAAAAGTAATGGAAGTAAAGGCATCTATGATGAAGGACCGCTTTCAGCAGCCCAACCTTATTTTGAGTTTTGAAGATATTACCGAACAGTTTCAAAAAAACATTACCCACGATCGTCTGTCATTTGTAGTAAAGCATATCAACGACTTTGTGGTGATTACTGATGAGTTTGGGAAAATTGAGTGGGTCAATGATAGTTTTTCCAGAGTAACTGGATACCAGTTGGCAGAAATCAAAGGGCAGGCGATGGTGCAAGTGTTGCAAGGCAAAGGTACCAATCTGGCTTCGGTGCAAAAGATTACCCAAAGTATGAAGGATAATGTATTGCTGGAAGAAGAGTTATTGAGTACTCGCAAAGATGGCATCGATTTTTGGAATCGTCTATCGGTTCGGGTGATGTACGATACCACGGCTCACAAGAAAAAATACCTAAGTATCCATACCGATATTACAGAATACAAAGCCCACGAAAAATACCTTTCTCAATTAATCAACGAGTTACAACACCAACAATTTGCCATTGATCAAGCAGCTTTGATCACCATTACCGATCGCGAAGGTTACATTACCCACGCCAATGAGGCTTTTTGTAGGGTATCCAAGTTTGAAGAGCCTGAGTTGATTGGGCAAAAGCTAAGCATTATCAATTCTGGATACCACCCCCGTAGTTTTTTTCAGGAGATGTGGCGAACAGTGCGTAAAGGAAAGCTTTGGCGAGGTGAAATACACAACAAGGCTAAAGATGGCTCTTATTATTGGGTAGATGTCACCATTGTGCCTTTTTTGTACAAAGACGAAGGGCACGATCCTTATAAGTATTTGTTCATCCGTTTTGACATTACCGAAAGAAAAAATGCCGAACAACAACTGATTGTAGCTAAAGAAAAAGCTGAAGAAGCCAATACGCTTAAGTCTAACTTTCTGGCCAATATGAGCCACGAAATACGCACTCCTTTGAATGGTATTTTGGGGATTGTACAACTCATTGAAATGGAGTCAGAAAATGAGTCTATGCAGCATTATGCCAGCTTGATTCGTCAAAGTGGAAATCGGTTACTCAATACTATTAACGGAATCCTGGATTTATCACGGATTGAAGCCAATCGCCTCGATGTATCTATTGAGAAGGTCGACATTACACTCTTGGTTAAAAGCCTTGTAGAATCCCTGGAGGTGCTTGCTATAAATAGGGATATTTACCTCAATATTGAGTTTGAGTTGGATAGTAACGAAGCATATATAGATCCGAGTTTGTTAGAGCAGGTACTGAATAACTTATTGGGGAACGCAATTAAGTTTACTGAAAAAGGGGGAGTTACTCTGAGAATTAAAGATAAAAATAAACGCTTGACAATTGAGGTGATAGATACAGGTATAGGCATCGAGGAGCGTTATCTGGACGAAATTTTTGAACCTTTTAAACAAGAGAGTAGTGGCATCGAACGTCGCTTTCAGGGCAATGGACTGGGATTGGCCATCTCTAAAAGAATTGTGGAGTTGTTGGGTGGAGAAATAAAAGTACAAAGTAGCAAAAACATTGGGAGCTGTTTTACCGTAATACTTCCTGTATATGATTTAAAATCTGAAATAACTCACTAACCTTGAGTTATCTTCACAATACTTACGGTCTTGTAATACCTCATATCACATATCGCCTTTCATACTACTAGACATTTTGGCTAAAGTTGGCCGTGTTCTCACAGCCAACGGCGCGGTTACCTTCGTTTGTGTCTCCACAAACGAAAAATATCTAATAGTATGATCACCTTTCTAAATCATTGGTTAGCAACCTTGTTTGCTCATCCAATGCCTTATTTATTATTTTTTCTTATTAATTATTGAAGCTACTTCTACTGAGCAATCAGCAAGGATAAACTGGGCTTATTATCTACTGTAAGATAATGCTTATGCTTTGTTGAGGTATATATCGATAACAGTGGCTTCAGACCAAATTTGATAATCATGGACTCAAAAAAGTATCCACGGACCTATCATTTGCCGTGGTCTCCTGGAGCAAGCAGCGATGATAAAATTGCCGCTACTATAGACCAAGTGATCGGATGCCCCATCATTATTACTGAAAAGCTAGATGGGGAAAACACCTGCCTCAATCAACTAGGGGTCTTTGCCCGATCACATGCAGCACCTACTCAAAATCCCTGGGCTAGTTATTTGTGGGATTATTGGAACCAACTTCATTTTCAATTAGATGATTTGGAAGTGTTTGGCGAAAGCTTATTTGCCACGCATTCTATTGGTTATACAGGCTTGCAGCAATACTTCTACGTGTTTGGCCTGCGCCAGGGAGCATTTTGGTTGCCTTGGGATCAGGTGGTTTTATGGGTCGAATTGATGAATTTACCTTTGGCACCAGTGCTTTTTGAAGGTGTGGTAAATTCTGAACAAGAGCTGGAAGCATTGATTGACCAACTCATGCAAGAATCCAGTGAATTGGAAAGCCTGGAAGTGGACCAGGAAGTTCCCAAAGAAGGAGTAGTGGTAAGGCCGATAGAAGGTTTTACCAGCGAAGATTTTGGAGAAAAAGTCTTTAAGTGGGTGAGGGCTAACCATGTGCAAACGGATGCGCATTGGACCCGAAACTGGAAGCGTGCCCCCCTTGAACACGAGTGGATTCAGCAAGCTCAGAAAAAGGCCAAAGAATGAATCTACTTTATAAAAAACGATGGTTAAACTGAAATGAAAAAGCTGTTGATAACGGACTATTGCCCAATACTGTTTTCGTAAGGAATTGATAAGGTTTTTTGAGTGTCTACTTTTGGAACACGGATTTTACGGATTACACTGATATCCACCGATGATCGGTGAAAAATCCGTTCTACCAAAGGTGATCGATATGACCAAACACGGATTCACAAGTGTAAACGGATAAAAATGAGTTCAATCCGTGAAAATTTATCCAATCAGTAAAATCTGTGTTCTTCTTATCCGTACTCTGATTTTGTTAAGGAAATGGCATTGAACTATCAACAGTGAACTAATAATACTATGAAACAACGAACAACGGAAGATTTATTATCACTGAAAATCCCCTACGATTGGGATTTATTAGTAGAGCATTTCAAATGGCTCCAGGCCTTGTACGAATGCCCTCAAGACCCTGAATATCACGCTGAAGGTAACGTGGGCATTCATACCAAAATGGTGGTGGAAGAAATGTTTCAACTGGAGGGTTGGCAGAAAGCGGATGCACTTACCCGGAGTATTTTATTTACGGCTTGCCTGATGCACGATATTTCTAAGCCCGAATGCACGGTAATAGAGAAAATAGAAGGCAGTGACCAACCCAGGATTACCTCGCCTAAACACGCGGTAAAAGGAGCAAATCGTACCCGTCAGCAGTTGATTGACTTAAACTGGCCGGATTTTGTGAAAGAACAAATTTGCCAATTGGTGCGGTATCATGGCTTGCCCATATGGTTTTGGAGTAAATCTAACCCTGAAAAAGCCGTAATTCAGGCTAGCTTATCAGTAAATACAGAATGGCTAAGTTGGGTAGCAGAGGCTGATATGCGGGGGCGGATTACTGCCACTCAGGAAGATAAGCTAGAGCGGGTCGCCTATTTTACGGAGTTTTGCAAAGAGCAGCAGTGCTACGGTGGGGGAAGGCACTTTGCCAGCCCCCATACCCGATTTTTATACTTTCAAAAAAAGGAGGTATATCCTGATGCGCCTATTTATGATGATACGCGAGCTGAAGTGTATCTGATGTGTGGATTGCCAGGTACGGGTAAGGATACTTGGATTGCCGAAAATGTACCTGATTGGCCTGTGGTATCTTTGGATAATATTCGGGATGATTTAAATATTTCATTCAATGGCAATCAAGGTAAGGTAATTCAGGCAGCGCAAGAACAAGCCAAAAGCTATTTGCGGAAGCAGCAATCCTTTGTGTGGAATGCAACCAATGTAAATCGACAAATTCGAAAAAAACTGATTGATTTGTTTACCCAATATCGGGCAAAAGTCACCATTGTGTATTTGCCTAAGCCTCTATCGGTAGTATTGCGACAAAACCGACAACGAGAAGTGGTCATCAAAGAATCGGTGATTGAGAAATTTTTGCATCGTCTGGAGCCACCTACTGTAGCCGAGGCTCATCGGGTAATGGTGGTAGAATGAAGCTTGTAAAAGGATGAGTGTTAGGTCATTCATCCTTTACCTGCTGTTATTAATCTAAAAAAAGCTTCCTTAACATATTTTTAACGTGGCTAACTAATCTTATTGATTTATTTTAAAGTTTTCTACTATATATACAATTGGAATCTAGAACATAAGGCATTAAACCCGCATATTTATGATTTATAAAGCCCTCCAAATCGGGATGGGATTGCTGTTGGCTTTTGCGTCAACGGTATGGGCCGATCCCAAAGATAATCAGGAAACATTTCAGGTAGGCATCACAAAAACATCAGCAAAAGTAAAAATAGACGGAAAAATAGACGAAGTAGCGTGGCAACAAACCACGATTGCCCGTAACTTTAATCGCAAATGGCCCACTGACGTAGGGCTGGCAGATGCCAAAACCGAAGTACGTCTTTTGTACGACGAAAACTTTTTGTACGTAAGTGCGGTGTGCTATATTGACAAGAAACCAGTGATTCAAACATTGAGACGAGACGTAGGACACTGGGGGAGTGATGGGGTAGCGATCTTGTTTGATCCGATGAACCAACACAACAATGGTTTTTTGTTTGGGGTAAATGCCGGAGGGGCCCAAATGGAAGGGTTGACGGTTGTAAATCAAACCGCTTTTGAGTGGGATGCCAAATGGTATTCTCGAGTACAAATTTATGAAGATCGCTGGGTAGCCGAAATGGCTATTCCTTTTAAATCATTGCGCTACAGCGAAGATATCAGCAAATGGGGAGTCAACATCATTCGCAATGACATGCAGCGCAATGTATATTCGGTATGGGCCAAAGTACCCTTGCAATTTGAACCCACCGATTTAGGCTTTACCGGGAGCCTCAAGTGGGATCAACCTCCCAAAAAAGTAAAAGGAAACGTTGTAATCATTCCTTACATTACCGGAAACGCCAACCAAGATTTTGAAGAAGGAGATGGCTCTATTAGTAGTGCTGGCAATGCTGGAGCCGATGCCAAGATTGCCGTAACTTCTACCCTAAACCTAGATCTGACTTTTAACCCCGATTTTTCGCAAGTAGATGTAGACCAGCAGGTCACCAATCTGAGTCGTTTTAGCCTGTTCTTTCCCGAAAGGCGTAACTTTTTCCTCGAGAATAGCGACTTATTTGGACGGATGGGTTCCCGACAGGCACGGCCTTTTTTTTCACGTAGGGTAGGGCTTAAGGATGGTTCACCCGTACCTATTTTATTTGGAGCCCGACTCTCAGGAAACCTGACCAATGCACTACGTATTGGAGTCATGGACGTGCAAACCCGACCTGAGGGCGAAGTAGATAGCCTGGGGCAAAACAACTTTGTGGCTGCAGTACAACACCGGGTACTGAAGCGATCCAGTATAGATGCTATTTTTGTTAACCGACAGGCTTTTAATGGTACGGAGATGCTTACCGCTGATTACAATCGGGTGGCAGGAATGGAATTTAAGTATTTGTCTCAAAATGGACGTTGGAGAGGGGCTTTACGCGGTTTTCAATCTTTTAGCCCTGAGCAAAAACAAGACAATGGCAACTATGGGGCATTTTTGTTTTATCGTACCCGTAATTTGGCCGCGTTGGTAGCCACCGATGTTATTCAGACCAATTATGTGGCCGAGTTGGGTTTTATCCCTCGCCTGAACAATTATGATGTAGAACGAGATACTACGGTGAGGATTGGCTACCAGCGGGTGCTGTATTTTACCAATTATACTTTTTATCCCAAACATAGTATTTTGAACTCGCACGGCCCGCGTTGGCGTCACGAAATGTTCTATAATCTGGGTCAAGGCTTTGGCGAACAGCGGATGAGTTTTCAATATGAATTTAACTTCAAAAACCGTAGTAGTATTCGCTTTGGTGCCTTTATGACCGATGTGGTGTTGCCTTTTAAACTGGACTTGATTGGAGGGGATGAACTTTTGCCTGCTAAAGGGTATACTTTTGGTTCGGGGAGCCTCAATTTTGATTCGGACAATCGCAAGATGCTTTCGGTGAGTTTGTTTGTACGCTATGGGAGCTTTTACAATGGTAGGCGACTCTCTTATGGGGGAGGCATTAGATTACGAAAGCAGCCTTGGGGAAACTTTGGCGTTAACTTTACCCAAAATGATGTAGAGCTACCCGATGATTTTGGAGCTACCAGTTTGAGTCTGATTAGTCCGGTGATTGAGATCAACTTCTCCAACAACATGTTTTGGACTACCTTTTTGCAATACAATACCCAAGCCGATAACTTTAATATCAATAGCCGTTTTCAGTGGCGTTATCAGCCTATGTCCGATTTATTTATTGTATATAGTGATAACTACTTTGCAAACAGCTTTTTGCCTAAAACCCGGGCTTTGGTATTGCGATTGAGTTATTGGTTGAATTTGTAGAAGAAGATCAACAAAAAACGACTAACCCAGAAGATTCCAGGATAGTCGTCCATATGAAATTTAGAAGAATATTTTTTAGTGGTGAATGGTCAATGATCATTCATAATTACTAATTGGCCTTTCTAATCGTACCAAATCCGCTTTTGTTGGTTCTTACCACGCTGGGGTTGCCTTTGTAGCGGATACTGCCTACGCCACTTACTTCAGCATAAATCTCTTTTTTGGCATTTACGCGAATGTTGCCAGCGCCACTGGTTTCGCTTTTTACTACATTGGCTACCAGTTCATAGGCATTTACTGACCCAGCCCCGCTCAAATCAATGTCTAGTTTATCGGCATTGCCTCTTAGCTTTACGCTAGATGCTCCCGAAAATTCACACTCTAGGTTTTTTACGTCAAAAGCTAATTTTAGGCTTCCTGCTCCACTTGATTCTAAACGGAAAAAACTGGCTTTGATGGGAGACTCAGTGCGAATGCTTACCGCACCGCTCAGATCAATTCCTTGCAACTGTTGATAGGTGAGTTCTATGTCTACCTCAATATTGCGGTAGCCACGGTATCTTTTCTTGAGAGAGATGTACAAAGTATTACGTCTTACTTCAGTTTTAAGCTCATCCAAGGCAATGTTGCCTGATACTTTGATGTTGGCGGAATTGCTACTACCTGGTTTGAGAATAATGTTGGCTACTCCGCTTACATCTAATTTGGAGAAGCTACCAAAATTGCGGGTTTCGCTGCTTTGGGCGAAGGTAGTCGTGATGCTCAACAGCAACAAAGCGACAAATGTGTATACAAATTTTTTCATAAGTAGGGTTTTTACAATCTATAATATGGGTTATTGATTTTGTTGGAAGGACAAAGAGTAAGTGTGAAGGGTTGCAAATTATTTATCGTTTCAGTGCTTACTTATTGCCTTTTAATACTTTTACACAGTAAACAAGAGTAAATAAATGTGTTGAATATCAGCTTGGTACGAAGTAGACATTGGTTAGCTGAATATTGGTTTGAAAAGTACCGTATCACTCTCTTATATTCTTATTTGTTAAGCATTTATTAAACAGGGTGCTAACCCGTTGTTAAGTACCCTTTTTTGAAGCGACGCAGATATGCACTTTACCTTTGTAGCCAACTAATTTTTCACAAAAATAAAATCTTAAACAAATTTATTATGAGAATACGGCTTATATTGATTGCTTCAGTTTGTTTTATTTGGTCTTGCCAGCACTAGGCACCTAACCCTGAAAAGAATAATGAAGTGAGCTTGGACATACGCAAAGAATTAATAAACCAAGGCTTTAATGGTAACAATGTTGTCCACACAACATTTACGAGCTTAACTGGCGAAAAGCAACGTGGCTATTTGGTAGAGGGAGACATTTTTATCTCAGAGACACAATTACAAGAGATGTCTAAAAATAATAAACCTCCTACAACAATAATGGTGAACAATACCGAACAAATAGCTTGGTAAGTTTAAATGGGCGCCGTAGGCGTACCATTAGGATTACCGGACATAACACTGGACCTGATAATGCACTGACTCCAAGGATGAGATGGGCATTAGAAGAAGCGGTGAGAGAATACAATGCATTAAATCTTGATTTACGTTTTTTGCTTGATTTTGCCAATGCTAATCTTAGAAATCAAGATATAGTTTTTGTAAGAGATAACAGTGTAAGTGTTGCCGTTGCGGGGCCGCCAGCAAATGGAAATCCAGCTTCCTTGGTTCGTTTGAATGGTAACGATCTCAGTAACATGTCTCGTGCGCGCGTTAAAACAGTAATGATGCATGAGCTTGGGCATACTATTGGTTTTCGCCATACCGATTGGTTTGATAAAAGCATTTCTTGTGGAGGGCCTAGAAACGTTGAGCAACCAGGAGCAATTCACATACCAGGAACTTCTAGAAACACCGCGGCAAATATTGATAGAAACTCTATCATGCTTTCCTGCTCTACGGCCGAAGATTTTTCTCGTCAGGATATTGTAGCGTTGCGATTCCTTTATTAAAAATAAAGATAGACACCACTAACAATAAGCCATCCTTAAGCCACAGGATGGTTTTTGTTTTCTATGTACTTTAAGTAAATAAGGTAATTGCGTGCTCATTAAAATAGAGTAAAAAGCCTACAAATGCGTAATCATCTTAATTCTTCTTCAACCAATGAGATCGCTTTTTTGTATTTTTTAATCGCACCGAGTTCGCCTGCATAGCCACCTTCACGCATCATCCAAATCACGCCTATACCTTCTCTAAGAGGGGTTTTTTCGTTGAATTCAAAAAAACGCGCTATCACCTTGTCAGCCAATTGATTATACAATGATTGATAGTGGTATACTCGAGACAGACTTTCTTGAATTTTATAAGACATTCCTGGCATTGTATTGCTGTATTTGGCCATTTCGTACATAGCATTGTCTAGGTTAGGCATGCCCACTCCTGTCCATCCAGGTAAAAATTTGCGAAGATTATTCCCACTAAATTTATATTTATCATCATTATAATTTTCGTTAGCGCGTACTTTATCAAAAGCGCGAAAAATTTTTTGATGGTATTTCTTTGCCTTTTCCACCTTTGCCTGATTTACTTTCATCTCTTTAAGAATACTTTGAAGAACCAACCGCTGATTTTTGTTTTGTTGGCGATCGTTGCTCCAATTGGTCACCAACATTCCCAAAAATACCCCTACTACTACAATAATGAGTTGCAAGAAATACTCAAGTGCTTTGCTTTTCATAAATCATCAAAAAAAATAGTTTATCGGGTAAAGTTACCCAATAAACTATTGTGAAGTAATAAATATGTATAAGGTGAAATACCTGGAATAATGATTAATATCATTAATCACTTACCACTATTTTCTATCTGTTCCAATTACCTTAAATTCCACGCGACGGTTCTTCGCTCGGTTTTCTTTAGAGTTGTTAGGTACCAATGGTTTCAAGGAACCATACCCTTTGGAAATGAGTCGTTTTTTATCAATTCCTGATTTTACCAAATAGCTATATACCGACTGAGCACGTTGGCGGGAAAGGCGCATATTACGAGAATACACCCCAATGTTATCCGTATGGGCCGAAATCTCAAGCTTTACTGCTTTGTTGTTTTCCATCAACTTAATCACCTTGCCTAATTCTACATAAGAGTCTTCGCTGAGTTTGGCCGAGCCTGAAGCAAAATTGATATCATTCAATACAATTTTGGCATTCATTTTTAGTACATCCAGCTCAATGGTGAGTTCAATTACCTGACCAGCTTGTAACGTATCGGTCTCTACCTCAAACGACTTAAAGAAATACCCCTTGGCAGTAGCCTCAAAAGTATATTTGCTATCCCGATTCAAAAATAGGTTTACCAAGCCACCTGTTACTGGTTTAGCTTCCGAAGTGTTGTTATTGAGGTTGGTGTATTTTACCAAAGCATTGAGTTTTTTCTTGGTTTCGCTGTCTACAATATTGAGTATCAGTTTATTGGCATTCGATTTTAGCGAGATGGTTGCTTCGTAGTCTTGGCCTCGGTTCAGCTTACGGGTATCTATATTTCCCTGGAAAAAATCATAACCCAAAGCGGTAATTTCTAAAGTGTATTCAGACTGAGATTCCACCTGTGAAGTATACCTACCCCCCTTAGCTATAGTATTGAGCGTTACAATCCGGTTTTTGGTAATGTTCACCACCTTTACGTGAGCTTCTACGGGTTGCTTGGTATCTTCATTGATGATCATCAAACGAATGTTATGATCTAAGTGAGCTGGCGGGAGGGCAATGTGCGACTCAAGTATATGTAAGGTATCGTCTTTGGTATTGTCGCTAAAATCTACTTTTCTGATGTAGGGCAGGTAGTTTTGAGCCTTAATTTCCAAGGCGTATTTATAGCCTCGGCGCAATTTAGTTTTAAACTTTCCATCGGTATCAGGGGAGGAAGCCAATGCCCTGATTTTAGTATTTTGATTGGTGCTATCTTCTACCAACACACTAATCTCGGCCTTGAGCGGTTTTTTGGTGAGCGAATCTATGATACGTCCTTCAAGGCGGGTATATTTTTGTAAACGTAAATAATCGGGGAGGGGAGATACTTTAAAAATATCATCGTTGCGTCTTCCTTTTGAGTTGTAATACATTACCTCGTTAGACGATGGAATGCTGGCAAACTGGTCCTTTCCTTTGGTATTGGCAAAATCTAGTGCTCTGGGTACCGTCCAGTTTCCTTTGACATCTACAGTAGACATATACAAGTCAAAATCACCTTTGCCTCCTTCTCTTACCGACGAAAAGATCAAAGTAGCATTATCGGGCATAATACGAGGGCATTTTTCACAGCCATTGTTAATGACATTGGGCAAGGCTTCTGGCTTTTGCCATCTTCCCGAAGCGTTTTTGCGACTTACATATAAGGTGTAGCAGATACCTTTATATTCGGTTACTTTGCCATCATCGCCTACTTTGATATGGCGTGGGTCTTTGTTTTTTCGCGGATCTTGTTTCTTGGCTTTTAGATTTTTTACTTCGCCAGTGGTATCAGGACGCATAAAATAGAGGCTTTGTCCATCGGCCGAAATAGAAGGAAATCCTTCATACACATTGGTATTGATAGGGCTACCAATACTGAGAGGCTCTCCCCAACTATCACCACTTTTTACAGCGTAATAAATGTCCCGATTTTTACCTTCACTGTCATAAGAAGCACAGAAGTACAAAGTGTCAGCATTTTTGCTAAGACTAGGCCCTGCTACATAGTGGGCTCCACCCTGAAAATTGTTGATACTATTGATGGCTTGAGGAGTAGACCATTTGCCGCTTTCTGATAAGTTACTTTGGTACAACCGCCAATGCTTACCTTCGTTATTATTGGATTGAAAAATCATTGTTTTTCCATCATTGCTCACCGCAGGGGCATACTCTACAAAACGTTTGGTATTGATGGGTTCTCCAAGGTTGGTGATCTGTTGGGTCTGCGCCGAATGAGTAATTAAAAGAAAACCTAATAACCAAAGACCAACCATCATAGAGGTTTGTAAATACTTTTTCATGAGGGGTTATTTTTTAGAAAAAATTGGCTGAATACCATTGAACAGCAATAATAATATACTAAATATTTTTTTTTTTAGTCAAAGCGAATCGCCTTAATTGGACGAATGCTACCAATAAAAGTTGCCGGGATGAGTAAGATAAATAAAATCAAAAAGAAGATAATCAAATTCAGGTTCAAGATGATAGGCCAGTTCCAATCAATGGGTACCGTATTCATGTAATAGTTTTCGGGATCGAGCGGAATCACATTGAAGTAATACTGGATGGCACACACTCCCAAGCCTACCAGATTGCCAATAATCATACCTCTGAGCACCAGGCGAATACCCCGCACCAGAAATATGCTCTTGATCTGGAAGTTGGAAGCGCCAATGGCTTTGAGAATGCCAATCATATTTACCCGTTCCATGATCATAATCAAAAAGATAGAAATCATATTAAAACAAGCCACAATCAAGATAAGCCAAAGAAAAATTTCCACGTTGGTATCCAGCAAAATTAACCAATCAAATATTTCTTCGTATTTGCGAGGGGTGGTTTCCATTTGCATGTCAAAATCCATCCGTTCGTATACTTCTTTTTGGACCGTATCTAACTGGTTAAAGTCTTTGATGAATATTTCATAACCCCCTACCAGCGTATCGGCCCACTGGTTGAGGTATTGGGTAAGGCGAAGATCACTAATGACAAATTTTTCGTCAAACTCTTCCATGCCCGATTCATAAATACCCACGATGGATAACTTTTGAATGCGGGGAGGGTCTTGTACAAAATACACAAATACACTATCGTTGACTTTTAGATTGAGCTTGTTGGCAATTTTTTTACTAATGACCAGTTCTTTGGAAAAACGTTTCCGCGAAAAATTGACAAAACGCCCTTCGATCATATTGTTGCTAAACTTGCTCAAGTCGTAAGATTTATCAACGCCCTTGAGCAAAACCCCCATGACTTCATCGGCAGTTTTAAAAATGCCTGGTTTTATACTGAAGGCCTGGATGGTTTCTACATTGGGGAGTATTTGTTTGTAATCCTTGTAGAGGGAGGTATTGGTATTGATGGGTTTTTCTTCGTAAGAATTGCCACTATTGAACTGGGTAACCTGGATGTGGCCTACAAAGCTAAATATTTTGTTATGAATGGTATTGCGAAAGCCTTCTAGTACACCAAATGCCACAATGATAATGGCTAACCCAATGCTAATACTGGCGATGGCAATCCGGGTAATAATGCTTGAGAACGCCAGGTTTTTGCTGTTCGATAAGCGACTAGAGACAAAGTTATACAGCCAACTATTATAAGAGAGGCTTTTAAAAAAACTACGTTCGTTATTTTTTTTCAAAATCTTATTGCTAATCTTGGGCAAATGATATCAAAAGTCTGGATGACTTTATGATGTTAAAACGCTTGAGTTAATCAACAAGCAAAATTAACTGAATATTTGAAATCCATGTATAAAACCTATTTGAAAGTTAAGGAAATTGTCATCACTTGCCAGGTATTGGTGCGTAAGTGGTATGGTTGGGGTATTTTTTTAGGAGTGATAATATGTTTGCATAACATCAACGCCTTTGCCCAATCTAAGCCTGATTCAGCAAAAATTGTAGTAGGCGCAGCGCAAATTTCGGCTTATTTACCTTTGATTCAGCACAAGAAAGTAGCTTTGGTGGTCAACCAGACTTCTACCATTGGCAAAACCCATATAGTAGATAGCTTACTAGCCTTAAAGGTGGCTATTCAAAAAGTATTTGCCCCCGAGCATGGCTTTAGAGGCAAAGCCGATGCAGGCGAATACGTGAAAAACTCACGGGATACCAAAACCAACTTGCCGATTATTTCGCTGTATGGCAAAAACAAAAAGCCTTCTGCCCAACAATTGGCCAATGTAGACTTGGTAATTTTTGATATTCAAGATGTAGGGGCGCGATTCTATACCTACATTAGTACGATGCATTTGGTGATGGAGGCCTGCGCCGAAAACAACAAACAAGTACTTATTTTAGATCGTCCCAATCCGAATGGACATTATGTGGCTGGCCCCATACTAGATAAGCGTTTGAAATCTTTTGTGGGAATGCACCCCATCCCGATTGTACATGGACTTACCGTGGGAGAGTTGGCTTTGATGATAAACCAGGAAGGATGGCTTAAGAACCAGTTACACTGCGATTTATCTATTATTCGGGTGAAAAATTATAACCATCAAACACCGTATGCGTTGCCTGTAAAACCCTCGCCCAACCTGCCCAATGACTTATCTATTCAACTTTATCCTAGCTTGTGCCTATTTGAGGGCACTCAAATAAGTGTAGGTAGAGGCACTTATGCCCCTTTTCAAATGATTGGTTTTCCTAATAAAAAATTTGGCAAGTTTACATTCAAACCCAAAAGCATTGTGGGAATGTCTAAGTACCCTAAACACCAAAACAAGAAGTGCTACGGGGTAGACTTTCGCCCTAAGGCTAATCAGACTCTGATCCAAGGATTTTCATTGAAATATTTGATTGAATATTATCAAAAATTTCAAGCCCAGAAGGCGGTCAAAAAATCGTTTTTCAATGGTTATTTCAATACCTTGGTGGGCAATTATACTATGCAACAAAAGGTGAAAAATGGCTGGACAGCCGCAGCTATTGTGAAATCCTGGCAAAAAGATTTGAATGCTTACCAAGTATTGCGACGACGGTATTTGTTGTATGCAGAATAGCAAAGGATCAAGAAGTTATTATATAAAAAGCTTCATACGAGTAGGCAAAGTACCACTCGTATGAAAACTAAAATGGGCGCTTAAACGCTAGCAATGGCTTCTATTTCTACTAAGGTTTCAGGAGAGGCTAACGAAGCTACCCCTATACCCGTAAGTGAAGGCTTAGAGGTGCCCAGATATTGACTAATAATGGGTTGTAATGCCTCCATATGGTCGGCAACTTCACCTCGTACGTAAATCTTTACATGGACAAGATTTTCTACTGAGGCCTTGGAAGCGGCCAGCACGCGATCTAAATTTTCCAGGGCCTGTTTGAACTGTCCCTCCAATGTGGGATCTGTTATCTGAAAATTTGTATCCCAAGCAACTTGCCCAGAGATAAATATTAAATTGGAATTAGTTTCGTGTACTGCCTGAGACATTCCGTTAGCAGAGCCATCGTATAACTCTGCCGGGTTGATTAATTTTTTGTGCATCATAAACTTGTTTAGGGTGATGATTTATCACGTTGTTTAAAAAACTTGCACAAAATTCTTTCAGGAAGACCTCATTTCTTTTTACATATGTTAAAAAGTATGAGACAGACTAAAAAAGCTAGGGAACTAGTTGGGCTCTGATTCGACTTAATTGGATTTGGCTCACGCCTATATAAGAGGCAATATGTCCCAAACTGACTCGATTCAATATTTGAGGATATCGGTCTATTAATTGGCCATACCTTTCTTTGGCAGTATACATTTGAAAAGAGCGATTGCGTTCACTTTCTTCCAGGAAACATTCTATGGCAATAAGCCTACCAGCAGTTTCTATGGGGTGATACTCAGCGTATAGTTGTTCTAAATCAGAGTATTTGATGGATAACAACTGGCAATCTTCTAACAATTGGATATTAAAAAGGCTTTGTTTCTTGGCATACAAGCTTTGCATATCGGCCACTACATCTTGATCAAAGAAAAACTCATTGGTCACCTCTTTGCCATCGTGGTAATAGAACATACGAGCCGCCCCTTGAGTAATCAAAAAGATATGACGACAGACCTGTCCTTGGTTGAGCAAAATGTCGTTTTTGGAGCCTTGCAAGGTAGTAGCCAAGGCATTGATTTTTGATTTGACTGCTGGTGAGAGTGTGCAGTATTTTTCGAAAACGTCGGCAAATGTGTGAGTCATTTTTGAGTGATTATGAATGATGATATCCTGACCGAGGAAGTTAGGAAGAAAAAGTTAGATCAAAAGCATTTAAGGCATCCATAACAATTTCTACGACTAAAACCCAAAAAGCTTCTTAGAAGGTATAGCGAAGAGTTAGTTTAAAGTATGAATTACCAACAACAAACCATAAATATATGATTACCTGTTATTTACGTTACGTAATCGACCCTTACAAGGTGCAAGAGTTTGAAGTTTACGCCAAAAAATGGATTCCTTTAGTGAATAAATTTGGTGGGCAACATTTGGGTTATTTTTTACCGCACGAAGGTGCCAATAATATTGCAGTGGCGCTTTTTAGCTTCGAGTCACTGGCGGCTTACGAAAAATATAGAGTAGATAGTATGCAAGACCCAGCTTGCCAAGAGGCCTATGAATATGCCATTCATACCAAATGCATTGTGAGTTATGAGCGTTCTTTTATGCGCCCAGTAACTGAGTACACTGTAAACTAAATATCTTATGCTTTTTTCGGCTTCTTTTGCCCCCTGACTTCTCCTAAAAAATATCGCGTAGCTAGTGGCTATGCGATATTTTTTAAGATCGTCAGAAAACAAAATATCCTCGAACTAAACAACAATTTACTTAATTTACAATGTACTGAGTAATCGCTAAAATTGAAAAGTCTAACCTTTGTATAACTCACAAAAGTTAGACTTTAGTCCCATTTCTATGTTTATCTATTGGCAATATCTTTTTAACGCTTCGCTTTGAAAATGACCTGATGATTTTGACCATAAGAGAAGTAATCTAACACTAGCGTGTGAGCATTGGCTTTATGGATAACGCCTTTACGAGATAAAAAACCACAACTCAAAATATCATACCTTAGCCAATGAGTAGGAGGGGTTAAGCGTCGCTCTTGTTTTAAGGTTTTTCTTTCCTTTTCAGTAATCAATAATGCTTTCAAAGGCTTGCCCTTAAGTTGCAGCACCATTTTCTGATCATCAAAAAAAGAACGGTGCTTGGGAGTATTCCCGTTTTGATCGTATTCTCGGTCATATACCCAGGTTGTTCCATCCAGTTGAAAAGAGATCATTTGTTTATATTCCTTGTCTGTGAGTTTTTTGTTTTGGGTAAATGCTGAGGTGCTTGCTAAAAATAAGGCAATGATGAGTGAGAGAATTTTTGTATTCATGGGTGATTTGGTTTGTTGGTTTTCTTTGTAGACAAACCAAATTGGAAAAAGGAGGAGGCTTGGGAAAGTTTTTTTTGCCAAAGTACTACTCCCTTTGCCGTTTTCGTCTGTCTTTCCCAAAAGCACTCTATAAATAAGCTTACCTAATGTTTTAGTTGAAAGTGTTGGGCAAGCCCTAATCAAAAACAATAAAACCTATGAAGACACGAAATTTGATGATCGTGGCAATGCTCATTTGCGTTTGCCTGATCGCCTACTGGTATCGACCTGCCAAAAACACCGAAAATCATCTCCCAAAAAATCAAGAAGGAAAAGTCTTTAAGAAAGTAAACCTGACAACCGCTGAAGTGCCTGACAAAACAGAACTAGCCACTTATGCGGGCACCTCCCCTTTTATTCTGAAGGGCATTGACTGGTTGGCGGCCTCTCAGTTTGAAAATGGGGGTTGGGGAGCTGGAAGCAATAACCGACAGCACATTCGCGACCCCAAAGCAGTAAAGGTAGATCCTGGCACCACTGCTTTTGCAGCGATGGCTTTGTTACGTGCTGGGAATACACTCAAGAAAGGACCCCATAGTGAAAATCTAAAAAAGGCCTTGATGTACCTCTTGCAATTGATTGAAGAATACCCAGCGGAAGGCCCAAAAATCACCAACATTACCGGAACTCAACCTCAAGTAAAATTAGGGCAAAACATTGATGCATCACTATGCGCTCAGTTTTTGATGCGCATCAAGTCCCATACCCGTGGCAAATTGGCCAAAAGGATAGACAAGAGCTTGGGTAAATGTTTGAAAAAGATTCAAGGATCGTTGGCCAAAGATGGAAGCATTCGTGGAGGAGGCTGGGCCCCAGTATTACAATCGGCGATGGCCAACAATACATTAGAAATGGCCTACGACGCAGGATTGAAAGTAGATAAAAAAGCCTTGGAACGATCTAGAGATTACCAAAAGAAAATGGGTGGAAAAAGCAAGGGAGGTTCGAGGCCAGTGAGTACTTTTGGTAGAAGAGGAATGGTCTCTTCGCCTACCTACAGTAAAGGCGACGCGGGGGTAGCTTTGTATTCTATCTCGAGTCAACAAAGAGCCACTGCTAAGGAAGCCAAAAAAGCGGAAAAAATAATCAAAAATGCGATTCGTAAAGGTAAGCTCAACAAAGATGCGAAGATCAATGCGGATAATCTCAATAAAGTGATGGACAATGAAGATGATGCCAAGAAACTCTCACAAGCTTATGAGCAAAACGAAGCCACTTACAGAAGCTTGCAGAGCAATCGGGTACTGGCAGGTTTTGGCAACAATGGGGGCGAAGAGTTTTTGAGTTACATGATGACCAGTGAGTCGATGGTGATCAATGGGGAAGAGAAGTTTGACAAATGGCAAGCCAAAATGCTGGAGCGATTAGAGAAAATCCAAAACCCTAACGGAAGCTGGAGTGGCCATCACTGTATTACCAGTCCGGTATTTTGTACAGCGGCAGTAGTGTTGACGCTTACCGTAGAAAAAGACAAAGATATGTTGGTAAAAGAACGCAAGAAAGATTAACAATACAAGCACTCATACACATACCCAGAGGAAGCAATTTCTTTGGGTTTTTTATTGGCTTCAAGTTTCTTCTGATTGAAGTCGCCTTGGTTTTTTTTATGAGTTGCAAAACCACCATTTTATCAGAAAATAAAAGCGAGATTTTTCACTTACATACTAAAAGTTAAGACGACTTCATTATCTTAAAACCACAAAACCTAACAAATTCCCCAATGAAAAAAATCTACCTTATATATTGCTTTATTTTTTTGGCGGCCTGCCAAACCCAACGAGAAAAAACTTTTACCAAAGAAGAAAACCTGCTGCGTACTACCTGTGATTATCTATGGAACAAACAACACACCGATGGTGGCTGGCACAGCGAATATCACGGGATTTTACGGGGAGGCCAAGCTTACACTCCTTTCATATTACATGCCCTATTAGAGGTGCCCGATAGTATTTATCAAAAGCCTAAAGACAAAGTACAGAAAGGTCTACAGTTTATCCGTACCAACTTGAACGAGCAAGGTATTTTAGGGGTAAAAGATCCTGATATTGTTGAATACCCCAATTATGCCACAGCCTATGCTTTGAGGGTATTGTATAAATATGGGGATAAGGCCAAGGATGGACCTATGATCAAAAAAATGCAAGCGTATTTGGCCGGACAGCAGTTTGTAGAAGTACGAGGTATTGTACCCGAACACTTAGGATATGGTGCCTGGGGATTTGGCGAAACCAATTTGCTCAAAGGATATGTAGGACACCTGGATTTGTCAAACACCCGCAGGGTGTTGCAAGCCTTGCGCGAAACGGGTTATCAAGACGCAAAGCTTTATCAAAATGCACAACGTTTTCTCCACATTGTTCAGCGCCACCCTGCTGATAAAAGACGTCAGCCAAATATTGATACTACGGTACAAAAAGCCACTTTTTACGATGGAGGGTTTTACTATTCGCCCATCCTGTTGGTTACCAACAAGGCCAAACAAGCACCTGCTACTGAGCAATACCACGCCTACTTTCGAAGCTATGCTACGGCTACCTGCGATGGAGTACTAAGTCTGATTGCTTCGGGCAAACCTTTGCGTAGCGAAGAGGTAACCACGGCCAAAAAATGGTTACTCAAGTATAACTCCCTGGATCGACCTGATGGCATTCCTGCCGATGACAACGAGCAATGGGATACTGTCATGATTTACTATCATTTGATGGTAAGAGCCGAGGCCTATTATGCCTTGCAACACACCGAAGACTGGTGGGGCAAAATGGCGGACTTTTTATTGAAAAATCAGCAAAAGAATGGCAGCTTCTCTAATCCTCACGGGGCCCGCAACAAAGAAGATGACCCTTATTTGGCCAGTACTTGTGCGGTTGTGATTTTGATGAGTGGGTTGAAGTAAACTTAATAAATATTGATGGCAAAAGAATTAAGAATCGTTTGTGCGAAATGTAAAATGGACTTGAAACAAGGCATTGCTATTGTAAATCGAGAAGGAGAAATCAAGGAAGGTCATGAGTCATCCCGAATTTTTCGGGCTGGCTTTTTTTTATTGAAAAAGGCTCGTGAATTGGTTAAATTAAAGTTC
>DMXI01000495.1 GCA_003483885.1 Microscillaceae bacterium | reverse complement strand
TTGATATTAGCAATGGTGAAAACGTATATAAATAACTTAATTAATTTTAATTTTGTTTAACTTTTTTTGCTAAAATTATGTTTAAATGTTAAACATAATTGTTTGCATATGATCACTTAACCCTTCGATATTGCTCATAAGACCATTGCAACGAAATACCACAAGAAAAAGAAATTAGTGTCTAACTATATGAGTGTAAAGTATAAACAAATTGATCATACTGAAAACGGAGGCTTGAGGAATTATTTATTGATTTTAGGGCTTAAGGTGATGATTTTGACTGTAAATATTTATATTTTCCCTATTTTTTGATTGTTTTTTTGTTTACCTTGCAAGAAGGATAAGCTCAACAAATAATTTTCAACACAACTATAAATTAGGGTCAATAAAATAAACTATGATGTGTATTTAAAAGCATAAATAGAGGGATTGTAGAAATTTCCCTGAAGCTAATATAAAACCTTGTCATCGAGTACTCATCTCAGCTATTGGTATTCAAAAGTGTTACTTTTGTTTATACAAAATCTTCAGCTATCGCATTAACCGAAGTGCAAAATTTAAGCGCTGCTTTAGTCGTTGATTTGAAACAATACTTTATAGAATTGAGACACGAATTCTATACATGACAAAAGCTGACAACGAACTCTTTTCTAAGTAGCCTCTTTATTTGGACAGACCCTAATGATAAACGCCAAAATTAATGGAAACTTTAGAGTTTAATAATCCCCGTGCAGATGCATCTCCACAGGTACTCCTTAATGCTTTATCCGGCAACTGTTCTATTTCTGGTAATTCTTATTTAGAAGATGCCAAACGATTTTATCAACCCATTCTAGATTGGATAAACAAGTACACTTACGAACAACGAGGCGCTTTAACCTGGGACATTAAGTTAAATTATTTTAATTCCAGTTCCAAAAAATCACTCGCCATTCTCCTTAAAAAACTATACAAATATCAACTACAAGGTGGCGTAGTAGAGGTAAACTGGTATTGCCCACTGGATGATGACGAATTAGTGGAAGAAATAGATCACTTAATGGACATTAGTAGAGTGAAAATCAATGTTTTGATGTTTAAGCGCTAACGAAGACAATTCTTTTTTTTGTAATCCTTTTTTCGCAAATATGAAAAAGCCCATTACTGATTAGTTCAATGGGCTTTTTGATACAACTCAAAAGATATTATTGTGGGGATAGATGTACAATATCCCTTTCTTTAAAAATATCAGGGACCTGTAACCCCAAACTCGGTGCTTTGTACAATGCTGGAGGAACACTAATATCAGCCAGATAGAGTTCTCCTACGTTTTCTTGAGCTTCATACAATCCTTTTTTAGGCAAGGCGAGTGTCATCGTGGCCGTGGCTTTAATAGCAGGTGTACCTACCTCACCATTGGTTAAGTTGAGGCCAGAAGGAGTATCCAGCGCAAGTATCGGAGCAGCGTGGGCGTTGGCCCAACGGATCAAATGCGCTGATTGGCCTCTTGGATTGCCCTCTAAGCTATAGCCAATTACCCCATCTATAATTAAATCTAAATGGGCAGTAGCCAAACGATCTACAATTTCTCCGTGAATAAATGGTTCTCCCATCCTTTTAAGGATTTCGAACTGATGCAATACTGTATCAGTGAAATGATCTTCTGGGTGACTTAACACAATTTGCACATTGGCTCCCCAAATGCATAAACGTCGGGCGCAAACCAAGGCCCCTCCACCATTTCCGCCACTACCAGCCAGTACTACTACTCGTTTTTTCTGGACATTGCCTCCCAGAAAACGCTCTCGGGATAAAACGGCCAGGTTTCGTCCAGCGTTTTCCATCATTTGCAACAAGGTAATCTGATATTTCTCTATCATAAGGCGGTCTACTTCTACCATTTGCTCGGTGGTAATGGCCGGAATAGGTTGGGTGTATACAGGAAAATTCATTGTTTTTGCAGGATTAAATTAGGTGATGCTATGTTTTCAATATACACAATTGATTGGTTTTCTGAGTTATAAAGAATAATTTTAAATCAATGAATATCCCAGAATTGGAACAAAAACTAACTCGCCTCATTACTTCTGAGAAAGAAGTCAATGTATTATTGGCTTTTGAAATGGCCAAAGGGAGTCCTCAAATCCAACAGGCGTTGAATCAAGTGCTACAAGTTTATTATGAAATATACAGCTGTTTTATTGAGCCAGAAATTACCTCATTGCAAGATATAAAGGCCACCGATATTCTCTACCTTAACCAAGCCAAGTTAGAAATTAGAAACAACGATATTACTAAAGTACCTCCCGAGATAGACCACTTACAAAACCTCGAAACTCTCAACTTATCTTTCAACGCCATTACAACCCTTCCAGCTACGATTGGTCGTTTATCGCAATTAAAAAACCTCGTACTGAGATTTAATCAGTTAACTCAGCTGCCCAACGAAATCACCCAATTAACCCAACTAACCTGGCTTGATTTGCAAGGTAACTTATTAACCCAATTACCACCAGCCATTGTACAGTTACAAAACCTTAAAAACCTACACCTAAGTCAGAATAAACTGACTCACCTTCCGGCAGATATAGGCCAATTGCAAGCCTTAGATACGTTAGATGCTGAGCGAAACCAGCTTACCTATTTGCCTGAAGAAATTGGCCGTTTGAGCAACCTGATGGTACTACAACTAGAGCATAATCAAATTAATAGCCTACCCGACAGCATTGGCCAACTCAAAAATTTACAACTAATAAGACTCATCCATAATCAGCTAGAAGATTTACCTTCAGACTTGTCAAAGCTTAAAAAAGTATACACCATTGATTTGGATAATAATCGTTTGCAAAGCCTTCCTTTATCTATTTGCCAATTGTCCAACCTTACTTCTTTGAGTTTGTCCAATAACCAAATCAATCATTTGCCAGAGGCCATCAAAAAGCTAGATAAATTACGATTTTTGAACTTGACTGGCAACCCCATGAATGCTTCTACCATAGCACAGATCAAGGCTTGGCTTCCTATTTGTCGGGTTACTTTTGACTAAAACAGCCCAGGGTACCTGATTTGCATTTATGATTAAACTCGTTTATTTTGATACCTGCTATTATTGACTTTCACTAAACTAACATTGAATTATGAAGATTACGAATTCTATTCAGGGAGAAAATGGCGATTTTTTATTGCTCACCAACATGAAATGTCCTGCCGCCGTGGATTTTGCCTACTATCCTCATTTGGCCGTTTGGGTAGATGACCAAGGCCTATTTAAGCAAATTAGCAACGAAGACGAATACAATCTGTTGTCGCAAAAACAAGGAAAAAGCTCCAATCGTTTTAATGGCGAAATCACCTTTATTGCCGAGTTTACCTACCACGATTTCGACAATTTTATTGAAATAAAAGACCTGAAAGGAGATCTAATACACGAAGAATGCCTGGGTGAAGATGATGACTGGGGAGTATTTACTGAGGTCATGAAAACGAGATAGGCTTGTTGCTATTCGCTTGGCTCTGCCAAGTGAGCGTTGTATTTAGGCTTCCAGCCGTTCTAATTATAAAACGTATTTAGATTAGAGGCTCTTTAATAACTAATATTCTCTTACTCGCTTGGCTCTGCCGAGTGAGCGTTATATTTAGGCTTCTAGCCGTTCTAATTATAAAATGTATTTAGGCCAGAGGCCCTATGATAATAGCCACTCGGCAGAGCCAAGCGGCTTGTTGCTATTCGCTTGGCTCTGCCAAGTGAGTGCTATATTTAGGCTTCCAGCCGTTCTAATTATAAAACGTATTTAGGCCAGAGATTTTTTCAGATAAATCATTCAGCAGAACCGCATCCTCTCACTCGCTTGGCTCTGCCGAGTGAGCGTTATATTTAGGCTTCCAGCCGTTCTAATTATAAAACGTATTTAGGCCAGAGACTTTTTCAGATAAACCATTCGGTAGTGCCGAGATATAAACAATAAAAGCCAAAGAAAATGAATTCTTCGGCTTTTACTGTTTTATATTTTTATCAAAATTAAGCTTCTGTTACTTCTTCCTCTTCTTCTGCCATTTCGCGCAGTCGTTTTTTATCTACCCGCACGGCAATGACGATTCCGACTTCATATAAAATCGATAATGGAATGGCTATAAATACCTGACTGAAGACATCGGGTGGAGTGATAATGGCTGATAAAATTAAAATAATAACTACCGAATGGCGACGGTGAGCACGCATAAATTCTGGAGTAAGAATGCCCACTCTGGCCAGGAAATACACTACTACAGGCAACTGAAACAAAATGCCACAAGCTAATACCAAAGTAGCTATAGTAGATACATAAGAGGCAATATTGATTTCGTTGTTGATGCGAGCATCTAATTGGTAGCTTGTAAGGAAGTTAATAGAGAGGGGAGAGACAATGTAATAGCCAAACAATACCCCCATAGCAAACAACAAGCTCACATAGAAAGTAGCACCACGAGCCGCTTTTTGTTCTTTCTTGTATAAACCAGGCTTTATAAAGCGCCAAATTTCCCAGAAGAAATACGGAAAAGCGCAGATCAAACCAATGACAATAGAAGAGGTGATGTGCATCATAAACTGGCCAGTCATCGTAACGTTTTGAAACTTGACTTTGAGTCCATCAATACAAACGGCTTTGGAACCAATAAGGTCACCAAACTCACAAAGCATCTTAAAAGTCCAGAAATCGGATTTGGAAGGGCCTAAAATTACAACTCCAAATACGAAGCTTTTAGACAGAAAGGCTACAATAGTAAATACCGCAATGGCAAGAATTCCTCGGATGAGGTGCCAGCGTAGCTCTTCCAAATGATCTACAAAAGACATTTCTTTTTCTTCCGATTCGCCCTCTTCTGCCTCTACGGTAGTTTCGGTTACTTCATTTTTAGGTTGGTTGATCATATCATCCAACTCATCATCCCCCATTTGGTCCAATGGTTTATTCATGGCGTAGGCAATTGTAAATGAATATCACAAACTTCAAAGAAAATCATCCTTGTGAAATCACAAGGATGACCTATCAACTACAAATATACTTTATTTAAAGTAAAAAAGTTTGTAAAATAATCTATAGAGCAGCTAAATAGCGCTCAAAAACCAATTTTGTGACGTAAATCATCCCTGAAAGGTCTACCAGGTAAACAATGGGAATGCACCCATCCAACGATTTACTTCCTCTTTTACCTCTGCAACTTTTGCTTCATTTTCGTGATTCATCAATACGATATCGATCAAATCAACAATTTTGGCCATATCACTTTCTACCAATCCACGAGTGGTTACCGCAGGAGTACCTACTCGCATACCAGAAGTTACAAATGGGGACTTATCGTCAAATGGCACCATGTTTTTGTTGATCGTAATATCGGCTTTGATCAAGCTATTCTCTGCAATTTTCCCAGTCAAATCTTTTGAACGCAAGTCAATCAGCATCAGGTGGTTATCAGTACCGCCTGAAATAAGGTCATAGCCTTTGGCAACAAATGCCTGAGCCATGGCTTGGGCATTTTTTTGTACTTGTGCCATGTAGTTTTTGAAGTCATCGGTCAATGCTTCTCCAAATGCAATGGCTTTAGAGGCAATTACGTGCTCTAATGGTCCTCCTTGTGTACCTGGAAATACCCCAGAATCCAACAAAGAAGACATCATACGCAATTTGCCTTTGGGGGTTTTATAACCAAAAGGATTTTCAAAATCATTACGCATCATGATCAATCCGCCTCGTGGGCCGCGCAAAGTTTTATGTGTGGTAGTCGTTACTACGTGGCAATACTCCAGAGGATCGTTCAAAAAGCCTTTGGCGATCAAACCAGAAGGGTGAGAAATATCTGCCAACAACAAAGCTCCTACTTTATCGGCAATGGCACGCAAGCGCTCATAATCCCAATCACGAGAATATGCTGAAGCACCACAAATAAGCAATTTTGGTTGTTCTTTAAGCGCCGTTTCTTCTACTTTATCCCAGTTGATCAATCCGGTTTCTTTTTCTACCCCATAAAAAGAAGGTTGGTAGATTTTACCGGAAAAATTAACCGTAGAACCATGGGTAAGGTGTCCACCATGAGAAAGGTCAAATCCAAGAATCTTGTCACCAGGCTTCAAAATAGCCAAAAAAGCGGCTGCATTGGCCTGAGCCCCTGAGTGTGGCTGTACATTGGCCCAAGTAGCACCAAATAATTCTTTTACGCGATCAATGGCCAACTGCTCGATTTGGTCTACTACCTCACAGCCTCCATAATAACGCTTACCAGGCAAACCCTCAGCGTATTTGTTGGTCAAAACTGTACCCATTGCCTGCATTACCTGATCAGAAACCAGGTTTTCGGAGGCAATCAGTTCGATTCCCTCTACTTGTCTTTTCTTTTCTGCATCTATCAGGTCAAATACCTGAACGTCAGTGATATTGGTTTGAGTCGTTGCTTGCATTTGTATACAATTCTTGTCTTAGATTCAAATTTCAAAGATACAAGGAAAAAAATAAAGAGGAGAAAGCAAACAAAGATTTATCAATATCCTATTGGTTTTTGCTAATAGGCCTGCTAATTGCTATTATTAAAACAGTTTTTATTAATTTATAAAATATGTTTTATAAATTGGCAACCTTCTTTAAAACAACAATCTTGTAAATTAAGGAAGCAAATTGGGTGCTTGATTATAATAAAAGTACTTTTGTATATTAACAAAATACATTACTTATGTAATGTTGATAGATTGATTAGAGAAGGTGCTTGTATTTATAAAAGTACTTTTATAGATTTGCAAAATAGTTTTCAAAAAGTAGTAGGTACAATGACTGATATTATAGAAAAACTGGGCTACCTTTCAAGTGGTTCACGACTAAGGCGAATATACGAAAAACTCCAAATAGATGGAGACAAAGCCTATAAAGAAGCCGAAATTAACTTTAAAGCCAGCTGGTTTCCAGTGTATTATGTGCTGGCTCAGAGCCCAGCTCCACAAACAGTGATGGGTATTACCAACAAAATATCTTTTTCGCATATCACTGTGAAAAATATTGTGAAAGAGCTGGAAAAGGAAGGTCTGGTAGAAATAGCTCCCAACCCGGATGATAAACGATCTAAACTGATTCAATTGTCAAACTCAGGGCAAAAACTATTAAAACAGCTAGAGCCATTGTGGTGGAGGTTTTCTCAATCGTTGGAACAACTCATGACAGATGGGCACCCTGATATTCAAAATATTTTACAAAGAATCGATAGGTCAGTTACCAAAATTCCTTTAAATGAAAGAGTAACAGAAGAGAATAGATCACCCATTTGTATATTGGATTATCGTCCTAGTCTCAAAAAGCATTTTTACCAATTGGCAGCTCCCTGGTTGTTAGATGTATTGAATGGAGCCTTGGAAACTGAAGACCGTTTTACCCTGCACAACCCTGATATTGCCTACGTAAAGCCAGGTGGATTTGTGTTCTTTGCTCAGTATCAGGACAAAATCGTGGGCTGTGTGGCCCTCAAAAGGCTAGACGACGATACGTTCGAGTTCGCTAAATTGTTTATCAAAAACGATTATCGTCAATTGGGTATTGCGACCAAACTGATTGAACGATGCATTTCCCGATGCATAGAAAACCAAGCCCGTGAACTTTGGCTCCAAACGACCATGGGTATGCCCAAGGCCCATCAATTGTATTACAAGCTGGGTTTTGAAGACAAAGAAGCGCCCCCACAGATGGAAGTACTCCAAAGAACCGAAAAAATCATGTACCTGGATTTAACCAAATAATTCAATGACTTCTCCACAATATACTTTAAGGAATGCACAGCCTGAAGAACACGCCGCTATTGGCCAATTGATGGTCAAAGTTTATGCACAGCTTGAGGGATTTGCCACCCCTGCTGAACAACCCAAATACTATGAAACACTGACCAATGTGGGCAGCTTTACCCAAAATCCAGGAGTAGAATTACTGGTAGCTGTTTCGGCAGAAGGAGCCATAGGTGGGGCAGTGGTGTTTTTTGACGATATGCAATTTTATGCTTCAGGAGGGAAGGCCACCCAGGAAAAAAATGCTGCAGGATTTCGCTTGTTGGCGGTAGATCCTACTCACCGTGGCCACGGCTTGGGTAGATTACTCACCGAAGCCTGTATTGATAAAGCCAAAGAAGCCAAGGTAAACCAACTCATAATTCACTCTACCAACACTATGAAAGTAGCTTGGAAAATGTACGAAAATATGGGTTTCCAGCGCTCTACTGATCTGGATTTTATGCAAGGAGAGATTCAAGTGTGTGGTTTTAGGTTGATATTAAAGAATTAAACCCTCACTGATAATTACTGAGCGTCTTGCGGTGGTTGAAGAAAGAGACACCTTGTTATAAGGTTAAAAACAGAAATCAGAATAATATTTTGTGTAAAACAAAAGTGCTTAGTATAAATTTTAATAACAAAATTCATTTTGCAGAAAGCTAGGATGTATAGCTAGAAATAAAAAATATGATTATGCTTACAATTATTAATAAATCCTTTAAATATTACAACAAAATAGGAGCTTGCAATTAATTGCAAGCTCCTAATAAATTATATTTCTAAACATTCTCCTTTCTGTTTGATTCTTCAAATCATAGAAAAATATTAAAACCAACAATTTACCACCCAAAATAGCCTGATAAAACAGAGATTTTTCTGGATTTAAAAGGCTACTTTCCGATAGTATCTACCTTTTTATTTAAGTTTGGAAACTTCAATAGATTAATCGTAGCTAATACCAAAACTTTACACACTAATAAATTCAAGAAAGTACTGGTACTCTCTTGTAAAGCCAAAAAATCTTTTTACATTTGCACTGACCGCACGTGCAGTCAATATCAAAAATAAATAATTTTTATGAGCAAAAAAGAGCAGATAATTGATAAATAGGCTTACCCCAAGGTTTAATTTTTTGTCTTTTAGATTAAAGAATGACTTTAGAGGGGGGCTTATATAATATCAATGAAATTAAGCATGAAGGCCTTTCAGCAAAAGAGCAATTAAGGGGTTTATTGAATCCTCTCTTTGAATAATTAGAGACCAATAAACTAACTTTTCAATTTGATTTAAATGCAAAAGACAGCCACAGCCTTTATTTTCTTCTTTGGAAAAGTGGTATCCTTGAAAATACCAACACTGCTTGTAGTGTCGAAGCCTGGGTTTTATGAGCCAATTGCTAAATTTTACTCAACTGTTTTTAATAAAGACAACATTTAATTTTTGAGCACATTCCTAGTTAGAGTTAACAAACTAATTATGAAAAGAATCACATCTATAATTGTAGTAGTTACCCTGTGTGTTTAGCAGGGTGAGGAAACTCAAACCAAAAAATCACCTACAGCTACTCATTCTAAATGAGACTATATCAGGGAAAGTGGGCCAGAACATGATAGTAAGTTAAAACCAGGTTCTGAATGTGGTGGGTAATTTCAATCTTCTATCAATATTGTTGAGGTTAAAACGGTATTCGAGAAAATAGCAGAAGGAATTACAACTATTAAATATAAAAATAAGACCGCCATAAAGTCTAGAACAAACAGTAACCACACAATGCAGTTTTAACGGAGATATTGGTACAATATAAATGGAAATAATTTTACTTTTCATTCTCCATTTAAATATACCATAGATGGTGCTCGCTACCCCTCAGAATTTCATATAGTTCATCATTTTGAAGAAGTAAATTCCTACATAGTTTTTACAATACTGGTTTATCAAGGTGAACCAGATTCAACATTTACATTTTCAGCAAAGTATCTTCCTGTAAAAGAAGGTGAAACCAAAGAAGTTAATATTAAAGATGGCTTTGGTTCTACAATATCTAAATCATTCGAAATAGGCTCTATAGACTTATCAAGGGTTTCCAAAAATCAGATGATAGATTTAGGCAGGATCAAAAATAAAGTTGGAAAAGGTTTTTGAGTTTGGAGAATTCCAAGCAACTAAAGCATTATTCCCCTTTATTAGATACTTTAACCAATACAGCAAATGAACATTGATAACAATAATTTTCTTGCGCAAATCGCAGAGAAAACACATATATATGAAGGTAAAGAGGGGATACGTAGCATACTTCGCACGATCTATACCCACGCCCCTATTGGCACTAAAGGTGTTTCAAAATACACACAGATTCCGATCCCAGTAATATCAGCAGTACGTCGCGAACTTGAACAAGCAGACATACTCATACGCAAAAATGGGATGTTACTTTCCGACTCTGGAATGCAATATGTGCGTGATGTATTGAAGTTTGGAAAGGATTTGCAACTTACAAAACACGATATACTTGCCCCTAACTTTGTTGTACCTGAAACTATGCACTCACTTGTTGACCAAATGCGTAAGTATGTACAAGAGGCTCCAAAATTTGACGCTACATTAGATCAAGCCCCATGTACAGCGGAGACAGCGCTTCGTCGTGCATTACTAATGTATGTGCAAGGTGCAATTGAAGGAAAACATATAGCGTTAATTGGCGATGATGACTTGGTATCGATTGCTCTTTGTTTAGTTGCACGATATGTAGGCGGTGTACAGATAATTCCACGACTTACAGTGTTGGAGTTGGACACTCGTTTCATTGCTTATATAGAGTCAATTGCTACCAAACAGAATTTTCCAATCAAATGTATTAGACACGATATGCGCCAATCGTTGCCAGAAGACTTACTACATAAATTTGATGTTATAGAAACAGATCCACCATATTCAGCAGCAGGGGCTTTATTGTTCTTATCTCGAGGTGTTGAGTTATTAGCACAAGAGCCAGAAAAACTTTTGTTTTTGTCGTTTGCGCATTGGCCAACAGATAAAAAAATAGAACTTGAAAAAATATTTAGCAAACTTGGGTTGAGCGTTGAAAATCAACATCGAGGATTTAACCTGTATCAAGGAGCAAGCATTCTTGGTTCAACAAGTACTCTTTTTGAATTACGTACTTCATCACAAATACATTCATTGTTCGCTCATAAGACATTTACTGGTTCAATCTACACTGCAAGTCAAGCCAAGACAAAAAACTATATTAAATAAATCTAGCTGACTGCAGCTTCCTGAGAAAAGATTTCTTGGTATTCTACAAAGTACTCCATTGGTTCTACTTCTATGAAATACCAAGAAATTGGCTCTATTCCACCTTGTATGCTTTTCTGGGAGGATTTAGCGCTCATTCTTAAAGAAGTCGAGATGACTTCAAAATGAAAAAGCTTCCATTCCAAATAAAATAATAGATTTCTATTGTTTGCTTGAAAAGGTTTTTACATTTGAATTAACCGGGTGTGCAGTCAGTTTTTAATAAATAGTTTTATGAATAAAAAAGAGCAAATAATTGACATAGCAACAAAACTATTCTCGGAAAAAGGATACGAGAACACTCCTTTATCCATTATCTGTGAAAAAGCCAATGTTTCTAAAGGCTTGATTTCACATCACTTTAAGTCAAAGGATGGATTACTAAGAGAGATTTTTAAAAAATCGACGAATGTCATCATAAAAATTAATGAATCTAAAAAAGAGGATTTACCTGTAAAAGAGCAATTAAAGGATTTATTGAATTCTTATTTTAAACAATTAGAGGCAAATAAATTAGCCTTTCAATTTGATTTAAATGTTATGATGCAGCCACGAACAAGAGAAGTTTTACAGGATTTAATTCAAGAAAGGTCAGCTATGATTCTCAAATACACTCATAAAATATTCGACAAACTAGATGCTAACAAATCAAATATATTGAGTTATGTTTTTATAGCTGAATTGGATGGTATTGCGCTTAGCTTTTTTTTAGGTATAAGCCCTGAATACCCTCTTGAGGAAATTAAAAATCACCTGATAGAAAAATATCTGAATAATAAGTAGTGAAAAGCTTCTTCATAATCCAATTCAATAAACCAGTATTTGCAAAGACTTTAAAGAAGAAGAGTTAGGGTAAATGGGTGGTCTTTTTGAGCTACAGTGCTATTTTTACTCGCTTTTACAACAATAGCTATCTTACAATAGACTCCAATGATTTGCAAATGGTCGTCTTTACCCTTTTTCCCATTCTTGGCGAACGATGTCCTAAGCACTATCCAAGGAAATTCTGGACATGTCTAAAAACTGACGATTAAGAGTCAGCAAAACTATCCATACTTTACGCCAACCACCATCTCGTTCCTATTTCTTAAAATGGTAGTATAGTTTGCCACTTCATCCGCTTACTAAACAAAGCTTTAACAGGTAGTTTGTGCCCTGTCTTTAAAAATACATCAAGTGCCAACGACTGGTATTAATCACCAAAAGAAAACAAAAGGTAAAATATAGTATACATCGAGGTTTGCTAATTTTATAACCAAACTTAGGTTTTAGCTAAAAAAACTTATCTTTGTTAGGTAAACATAGATACAATCTTATCCTACAATAATCGAATTCAAGGTGAATTCTAAAAAACAACAATACATGAAAAC
>DMXI01000587.1 GCA_003483885.1 Microscillaceae bacterium | reverse complement strand
TATTATACCAATGACTAAGATAAAAAATATAGAACCATTAGGGTTTCCCTGGAAAACTCAAGATCCGTTTTTGTTTTGTGCCTACCATCGGGATGAATACCCACAAGGAACCGCCAAAATGGGAGTGGATGCTTCGCTTAAACGAGGTAGAAATATTGGGCAAGACTTCGCTCCTCATCAAGATTGGCGTATGTACCACGGTTCTGATGTACCAGGTTTTCCTTACCATCCTCATCGTGGGTTTGAAACCATTACCATCAACAAGGAAGGGGTGGTAGATCATTCGGATTCGCTGGGAGCCAAGGGCCGTTTTATGGAAGGAGATGTACAATGGATGACTGCCGGCAGAGGCGTGCAGCATTCAGAGATGTTTCCCTTGGTGAACGAAGATCAGGGAAATCCTCTGGAGATTTTCCAAATTTGGCTCAATTTGCCACGTGCTTCCAAAATGGTAGACCCGCATTTCAAGATGCTATGGAAGGAAGATATTCCAGTGCTCACTCACCAAGATGAGGCAGGTCGTACCACTACCGTACAAATTGTAGCGGGAAGTATTGATAATACTCAGGCTTTGGCACCTACTCCTGACTCTTGGGCGGCCAACCCTGAAAACTCGGTGGGTGTGTATACCGTAAAAATGGACGCTCACGCTACCTGGACTTTGCCCAAGACCAACGCAGCAGCACATCGTACGATTTTTTTCTATAAAGGCGATACTATCGAAATTGAAGGCTACCAAGCTGGCTATGATCATTTGATAGAGGCAGAGGCTGGCGAGGACATTACGATCAAAAATGGGGAAGCAGATGCTTATTTCTTGATTTTGGAAGGCAAGCCCATCAATGAACCTGTGGTACAACATGGTCCCTTTGTGATGAATACCCAGCAGGAAATCATCCAAACCATGCAAGAATATAGTCGTACGCAGTTTGGTGGATGGCCCTGGCCCGAAACTGAAGTGGTGCACCCTAAAGATAAAGGGCGATTTGCGCTACATAGTGATGGTAAAGAAGAAGTAAAATAGAAATATAGGTTACCAATGTGTCATCAAGAGCATTGGTAACCTTTCATTCTCCAAGTAGGTGAGTAGTAATTTCTTTACATTGAGTATATTTCATAAAACTTTAAAATTACTTTTATATTTTTATAAAACCTCCTACTCACATTTACAAAAGCATTACAATACCTTCATTCCTTTACTCTTCAAAAATTTTATAAACTTATGCACTTTGCGTGCGTCGAATGGGGTCAAACACATAGAAAAGTGCCTTTCTTTTTTATTTTGACAGGTGATTACAATCATAAAAAGCGTTTTATGGTACGAAGCGGTCTTATACCAATCCATTTAGCAAACTCGTCATTAGAATTTGCCCAAAATATCACTTGATCGACTTGTCCTTCCGAGAACTAATATTTTGTTCTATACTACTAGACATTTTAGCTAAAGTTGGCCGTGAGGACACGGTCAACGGCGCAGTCGCCTTCGTTTGTGTCTCCACAAACGAAAAATGTCTAGTAGTATAATTTTGTTCAAAATACATTAATGGGGATGACCACTCAAGTAGGCGTATTGTCACCCAGAGCACCGCGAAGGGTCTGCGTGTTGGACTCGTTTTTATTCAGATACTTCGCTGCGCTCTGTATGACAAGTAAAATTTCTACAACTAAATATAATGTTGTCATCGGTAGTCCTAATTAACTTCGTAGAACTCAGCATAGCAAAGCTATAGCTTCGGTTCCTTGGTTCCCAAAATACATCAATGGAAATGACGTGATTGATTGTCATGCCGAGCACCGATGCATCGGTATTTTCAACTTGCTGAGGCATCTGGTAGCTGTCTTTCAAGCAGATTATCTGCGATGAGCTCACCAGAGGCTCGGTTCCTCAACAAGTTTGGGATGACAAAAACCACGTACTAGATATTTCCTCAAACAACTAATAGTCAACGTTTTACATAAAAACATCATCAGTAACGAATGCGAGGATGAAGTAGGAAAACAGCAAGTTTCGTGAACTCCTAACGCATCCTCACCAAGGTTCGGAAGGATAGCTCCAATACATCGTAATTTTGAGCAATTAACCTATACTAAGCTTCAATTGTACGAATTATAAATATGGATTGGTCTCATAAACTTGCTACTAAAGAATTTTCTTTGAAACACTTTAGACCTGTCAAATCTGGAAAATATTATTTGGTTTAGAGCCTGTTACGAGGCAGCCTCCTATCACTTCTTTTGCACAATCTTTCTTATCCCTTCATCATTTCCAGTCATCTCCCAATGGCTCAGGGCCATCGGAATGCAGCCAATGGAGTTGAGGCGATCAAAGAATTCTTTGGTGCGGAAGGGCTGTTTTTGGGTTTCTTTCATTTTGGCAAAGTCAGCTAGAGCGTTTTCCAGCAGGTATTTACCAGTAATGTAGCTGGTGCCATAGCCGGGTTGACGCAAATACAAATGTTGCTCAAAAATCAGGAGTTCTTTTTCGGTTTTCATCCAGCCTCGGGGAGTGTATTCAGAGTGGATGCCTCCTGCTTCGGTCATGGTCATTTCGTTGGCGTGGGCATAGAGCGAACCCAACCCTCGAGCGGCTCGTTGGGCAATCATAATGTACACAATTTCTTTGGCGCGAGGAGCATCGTCATACAAGCCTGCCTGCAAAAACATTTCTTCTACCGCAGTAGCCACTCCTTCATTGCGCGAATCAAAGATATTGTATAGCAAAGGCTCTTTGCGGATTTCACTTTTGTTGGGCTCGGTATCCATACGGGCCAGCTCAAACCAATGGTAAAAGTGAGAAAATAGTGGACGAGGGTCGTAGTGCAATCCAATCAAAAAGAAGTTGCGCTTTTCTTCTGGTACATAAGACATTAGATGCTCGCGTAATGCGGTTTCAAAATAGGGTTTTACGGTTACGATGTCTTGCTTGTCCAGAAAAGTAAGTAGACTTTTAGCAGCTTCGTCAGCCATTTTATCATAAGCCTCGGGTGAATCAGCTGCTTTCAATTGGGGCAATTTGCGGTTACGGTGTTCTTCCAGTTTGAGGGCGGTCCAGGCTCTAGCTAATTCACGTTTTAGAATCATTACCTCATCTTCCCAGGTAAGCGGTACCAAATGTACATTTTGCAAATACCAAGTATAATTTTCTTTGCCGATGCCCGAAGGTCCAGTTTTGGTTGTGGATTCTTTTTCGAGCCAAGTGGCCAATTCATCGGTAGACTGGATGGCAGTCTCGATGGCATTGGTGAGCGCTTTATCTTCTTTTACCCCTTCTTTTTTCAAAATTTGTTTGAGGTCGTTGCTTTGTCCTTTGATGTCTCGAATGCCTGTAATCCATAAATCTTTAGCATTTCCAGTAAGGTTTTTCTGGGCTTGTTTATTGAGCGCCGGAATCACTTTGAGGTCATTGAGCAAGCGTTGCTTTTCGGTGGCATTGAGCGGAAATTTATAGGTCCATATCTCGGTCGTCATATGATGGGTAGGCCCTTCGTGAGCAGGTACATCACTGCGGTAGGTCCATACCGATTTGTAAAAGGCTGGATCGCGCACCCAAGGCTTTAAGATTCGATGATTGAAATCGTAACCATTCATTTCGGCCCACGCTACGTACCATTCTACCTTGTGCTCAGTTTTCCATTTGGTAGTGTCCATTGCCAGCAATTGGGCTTGTAGCTTTTTAAACTCAGGCCAACGTTTCTCGAAAGTTTCGGCGGTGTAGTCAGGGGCTCCTTCCCGCAAGGGTGGTTTCTCAAATTTGCGCCATTCTTTGAACAGGTTCACCAAATCCTGGTAAGTCTTTTTGCCTTGAATGTTTTGATTTACCTGTCCATCTTTTTCGGGGGTTTGTCCTTGCTTGTCTGGGTTGTTTTGGCAGCTCATCACCAAGCCACCAAAAATTACAATAGCAAAAAAGTGTAATATTGTTTTCATATGCATTTGGGAGTCTTTATTCCTTTATTTTTTCCCAAATAATAATCCTTTCTTAATTACCGTCCAAATCGGGTAGTCTTTTCTGAGGGGCTGAACCAAAGTCTCGCGAGGCGTACCCGCCTTCAGCTTTTGCCAATACTTCCAAGGCATTTTTTTGGTGCCCAGTTCATAATCCATCCCATCCCAAGTGCAGGAGCGAAAAGAATAAAAAGCCCAATGCCATTGGTGTTGATTGAACGCTTCAATGATTTTTGCTAAAAATTGCTCAGCCCCTCCTACCCTACGATCTACGCCAAACTCTTCGGCAATTACTCGATTCATTGGAATTGCGTGCTTTTTAGCCCAGTCAACCACGGGTTGCATTTGCTTGGCAATATGGCCTTTGCTCCATGATTCGGTTTCCTGATCCCAGCCTTTTGGCATTTTATCTGGATAGCTATAGCGACCTTTGTTGGCTCGATAAGTGACATATCGCCAATCTCCATAATAATGAAAGGCATAGAGTACTTTTTTGTCTTGTACTGGAGTGAGGTAAGTCAGCCCTTTGATGTTGCTATGCATCCAACCATCTAAAATAATGGGCGTTTGGCGGTCTACTTCACGAATGGCTTGTACTACTCGCTGGTTAAAACGGTTCAAGTCTTCGGTCGTGTTTTTTATCTTTTTGAGCCAGGCTTCAAACCTGCTAATATCTTTTTCATAAAAACCATAGGGTCTTCCAGGATGAGGCTCGTTGAGGGGATTGTAGCCTACTACAGCCGGATGGTCTTTCAAAGCCTTGGCCAGTTGTCGCCAAAATTCCAGTGCTTTTTGCTGATAGCGCTCTTCCCGCCAAAGGCGATAATCTCGCTTTTTACGACCATTCTTTCCTTCTCGGGTAACGGCACCTGGCAGGTAAAACATGCACATCACCACCTTTACTTGATGTTGCTGAGCGGCATCCAATACTTTTTTCAAATAACGCAAATCACTTGGAGGAATTTTCATGAATCTGTCCGCATTTCCCATTAAAAAAACATGGCTCTTCCTTCTCTTTTCTTTTTGGTTTTTGTCTTTTTGGTTTTTGTCTTTTTGGGCTGGAGACCAATCGGCTACATTGAGCCGTACAAACTCAATTCCTGCTTCTTTAGCGGCTTTGAACCATTTTTCGGGCGTAGTCCCACTTTTTTGAACAGCACCTCCATCACCGTTGGCTCCTTTGCGTTGCTGATTCCAAAACGCTAATTTTTCCTGGGCTTGGGTTTGAATGGCAGTAATGGCTACCAATACCGATAGTATGAAAACTTTCATTGTTTGATGTGTTTATGTGATTAATTAGCTAATAAACTATCCTTGTAAAAAGTACAAGAGACACCACCCAAGATGCCTTTAAAGGCTGTTTAGTTTTAGTCGCTACTTATAATTTATTACTTCACTCGATACTTATATTTTTCAGGCCCTACAAATGATTTTTGCTGGTATTGATAGTCTTGCCAAAACTTACGGGCGTAGGTGTCAAAGTTGCCGTTGTTGTCAATGTGCCATTCAATTTCTACCGCTTTGGTATCAGCATAATCTTCCATTCCTCGGCGTTCGTCTACCAAGCCAATGAATCCCGTAGGTGACGTTTGGTAAATCTTGGTCCAGCCCTGATCAGCTACCAAGGTATAGCCTAATATCTGCTCGTAGAAGTTTTGCATTTTCAACACATCTTTATGGTAAGTCCAGGTGATGGATGCGTAAAAATTAAGGTTTTTGACTGAGGTTTTCTTGCGGGGAGCAACGGCTAAATTGGCCATAAACAGTTCGTTTTCGGGGTGCTGTTTAAACTGCTCAAACTCTAGCAAATACCCTCCCGGATCTATAGCTACGAATCCATCGTGGGGGCCACCTTTGCGTGGTTTGTAAGTGTATTTGATGGGTACTTTTTTCTCTTGCACATAGGCATACCACTCAGGTAACTGATCAGTTAAAAAAGCAATGGCGGTAGATTTGGCCTGGTCTTTTGGGTGTGCTTCGTTCAAAGGATGGAGTTCGATAAAGGTATCTTCGCTGATTTGAAAACGACTAGACCCACTTTTGGCAAATCCCAACGTCTTTTCGTAAAACTCAATGGCTTTATTTAAATCTTCATAATACAAATGAGTGATTTGCTGCTTTACGTTAAAAGAAGCCAGGTTTTTATAGTCAGACTTTTCAATGAGCAAGGCATTGATTCCTTGGGGGCTGTAGCCCAACAATCGGCCAAAACGGCGCGCCAAGGCTAACTTCTTTTGTGAGTCGTTGCCTTTATAGGCTTGTATATCGGCTTTGAGTTGTTGGTATTGCTTAAGACGCTGACCTTGGTAAATGAGCACCACAGTTTTGCCTTGAGTAAGTCCTGGCTTAAACAATGGAGTAATCGGGAAATTGGTTTCTTTGTATAGTTTTACCTTGAATCGCTTGGCTACTTGTTCAAACTCAGTCCACCATTTGCCCAACGCTGCGGCATCCATCGGGTAATGCAAGGCCATAGGCTTGGCATCGTTGGCCACCATCTCACAATACACATCAAACGCGGCCACAATGCTGCGGTCTTCTACAGGTTTTTGGCAAGCCGCCAAACCCCACAACAATAAAAGCAAGGTTAGATAATTTCTGAAGTTTCGCATGGGGGAAAGTTAGGGGGAAAATTGGAGGGAGGCAAATAGGAATTCAAAAATCCAATGGTTGTCAGGCGGATTGTAAATCTGTTACGGTTTACCGCAGAATTGCTAGTGCAGTCATCTGACTTTTAATAGTTACAATTCACCTCCGATTTTTGGGTCTTACCGAAGGAAGACCCCAAAAAGCCACTCGAGAGCTGAAAGTCGTTTTATCGCAAAATAAGCGTGGTTCCCAAAAGTGGTTCCATCACCTTTGGTCTCCTTTCAGTAAGACCAAAGGCCCGAAAGTTATTCAGAGTCGCTGTAGGCACACGCGAGGACGACGTGCGCTAACAATAAAATGTGAAACAAAAATAATTCATCCATTCATAATTAGGAGTGTTCAGAGAAA
>DMXI01000178.1 GCA_003483885.1 Microscillaceae bacterium | reverse complement strand
AACCGCAAAATTGACGTTTTTGAGAACAATATCCAATTTTATCTTCTCTTTTTTTATCGACAAGCGGTTGCCTACTGGTTCTGAGAGGGTTATCAAGCTACGGAAAGCCTTGTTTAAATTAAGTATGTCGTTGAATGAATGTCGAATACTGAAGAATTCACCTAAGTTCAATGGTATTATCACTACAATACATCATTTCATCATTAGGGAATACGGCAAGGTGTTGATTATATTTTTTCATCTGTCAGTATTCGAGACTGCATAACTGCATAATGTCAATTAGATTAAGTGTCTTCGATGGCTAATTTTTTCTTTTTGGACTTTCCTCTAATTCGGGCTACCAAGCGATCAAAATATACAAGATACATATCTGCTTCCAGAATTCGAGAATCATTTTTGGCCTGACGTAAGAAAAATAAGCCTACCCAGAAAAGGATAAAATTGGCGCCCCACATCCCATACTCTACTTGTACAATAGAATCTTTAGCCCATTTTTCTCCAGTCATAGAAAGTAGGTAAAATACAATAAAGAATATGATAGAAATAAGGATGGGTACTCCCAGCCCTCCTTTTTTGATAATAGCTCCCAGCGGAGCTCCAATCAAGAACATGATAATACAGGCAAAGGCACTGGTAAATTTTCGCTGTTTTTCAATCGCAAAAATATTCCGTTCCTTGATGATGTGTTCCCATTGTTTGGTTCGACTTTCAACCACTGTTTTTACATTACTGGCCCTATTGAACGCATCTCGATAAATGACAGGCAGTGGTTTGGTAAAGCGCGTGGTATCGATTGGTGCTTTCCAGGTTTTGGTCAGCTTTTGTAAAGGAGTTCCCTTTTTTAAGAGTGTATCAATGGTACGATCTCGCATATGATACAAATAATAGGGGCTGATATATTTAAGTGTTTTACTTTCGATATTTTCGCGGTAATTGACCAAAGAGTCAATGTCTTCGTCCAGTTCATTGACATTGCGCATGATTTTGTTACTCTTGAAGAGGTTTTTGTCGGTGGTATCCATATTGAAGGATTCCAGACTGAAGATCATTTTGATATGATCAAAGTTATTTTTTAAAAACTCTTCTGAAGGTCTTACGCCCTCTCTTTGCTTAAGCTGTTCATAACGCTTGCCTTTGAATAGCTCAAATGCCAAATAGGCTCCCTGATCAAAAGTGTACATCTGCCCTGAATCGGCCAGCGTTACTTGCTTGTTGCCTCGACGCTCGGTATGGTCATAAATAATGATATCTTTCAGTGAGCGCCCATCAGGGTATTTGTGGTTTACCTTGATACTATAATTGGGTATCCCCCCATAGAATGTTCCTTCTTTAATGTCTAGCGCCGGCTTGGTTTGGCGAATATCGTAAAGCAAACTATAGGCATTGAGGTTGGCTTTTGGTACGATGTTGTTATTAAACCAGAAGGAAACTCCAGCAAAAGCTATTACGACTATAAAAAGAGGTACCAGTACTCTGATAAGTGAGATACCAGAGCTTTTCATGGCAGTCAACTCGTAGTGCTCACCCAGGTTTCCAAAAGTAATCAGAGAAGCTAAGAGTATTGCCAGGGGCAATACCATAGGAATGATATGCAGGCTGAAATAAAAGACCAGTTCGGCAAAAATCAAATAACTTAGTCCTTTGCCCAAGAACTCATCCAAGTAATGCAATAATTGTTGTACCAGAAAAATAAAAACCAGTACGGATAAAGTGAGTATAAAAGGGCCGAAAAAAGATTTCAGCACCAATTTATCGATTTTTTTCATTGAATCTTTTACGAATTTTTATGTAGTTTTTCACTACCCTCCGATTACTTCACGTAAATCGGCAATGAGACCGTCCCACAACCCCACTAAATCTTCTTCATTATCCATGTCTGAGTAGTCGGTCACCTTCAAAAAAGTGGAGTCAGTCATTTCGTTGTGTTCCAGACGAAATTCGATGTAGTTGGCGTTTTTGATTTTTTCCTTGTCGTCAGAAACAAATTCAAATTTAACTAATTTATTGGTACGATGGGTGACTAAACGAGCAAAATGATCTTCATTGTCCCAAACAAAGTTGTAGACCTTGTTGGCATTGTCTTCTTCTACTTTAGTAGCAAACCATTGCTCGAGCCCGCCAGAGGTGTGTAAAAAAGAGTAAAGACGCTTGGGAGAAGCGTGGATTTCATACTCATTGATAAATTTATGTTTTGCCATAGAGCTCCATTTTTTAAATCTATTAATTTGGGTAGTAGGCCATTACGCTTTTGCTATTGGGTAGGCAGATTCCGCAAGGCCTGTATTATCCTTACAATCAAGTAACTAGTGTATGATAATTACTAATCAACGATGCATCTTTGATTGAATAATATATAAAAAAACTTGAACTATTTTTAGCCAAGTTTTACTTTAAGTATGAACAATGTGTGTATTTTTTTTTATTAAGCCAAATTTTAATTCGTGAATTCACTGTTTTATTTTTGCAGAAGACAATTAAAAATCCTGATAATCAACAACTTAACCATTGCATGTCAAAATTTAAAATATTTTTTTGGGATTTGTTTTTGCAAACCCAAAGTTATCATCTATTTTTGCACTCC
>DMXI01000177.1 GCA_003483885.1 Microscillaceae bacterium | reverse complement strand
ATATGATGTATGCAAAGGCTGAACTTTTTAGAGACCGTGAAGTCATGCGACTTTTAAGTGATGGCAAACCTCCTAAATACCTGAAACGATTGGGGCGAAAAGTGAAGTACTTCCAAAAAATTGTTTGGGAAATGAAAGTAGGAGGCTTTCTAGAACAAGCACTAAGGGCAAAATTTACACAAAACGAAAGCTTAAAATCTCAATTATTAGCCACCCAAGGCAAAACTCTGGTGATGAGCTGTGCCAAAGATAAAGTATGGGGCATTGGTTTGTCAACAGAAGAAGCCCAAGGCAAAAGTCGGCAAGAATGGCCAGGAAAGAATTTATTGGGGGAAGCGCTTACTAGTTTACGTATCGAATTAGGAGGCAGATACTAAACATCTAATCCGTCAATACCCTATTAGAGCCGCCCTATTATAATTTTTACCAAAGAAATGCTAACCCATAAGTGCAATACAATAAATACTTTCTAAGACAAAAACTCGATATACGCTTTATTATCCCACATTTTGGCTAAATCCAGTGGTGTTTTTTTGTCTACATCTCCCTTAGTCTGATCGGCTCCTTTGCCAATCAAATAATTGGTGATTGCTTCCATTCGGCTGTCAAACCCTCCATCATAACTCCCCAATCCAGCAATGTGATGCAACACGGTTCGACCAAACTCCCCTTTCTTATTTACCTGAGTACCATTTTCGATCATCAATTTTATCAGTTCCAGGCTTTTGGATTCAATCGCATAAAACAGCAATGGATTTCTATTATACTTTTTGTTAAGATCAAATCCTCGAGCAATAAAATACTTCATAGCTTCTGCCTGCCCAGATTGCGTAGCTACCTCTATGGGGTAGTTGTATCCATTTTGAATTTTCTTGTGAAAGTCTGCTCCTTTTTCCTCTAAAGCATAAAACTGTTCTACTGAATCACAGGCTCGGCAAATAGCTAAAACTTCTTCCTGAAAAGGGTTGTTATTGGGCCACAAAACGTCGTTATAATCAACTTTTCCTTTTACAGGAGCTATCAATGCTTTGGGAATGTTGCCATAATCTTCTAACTGAAACGTTTTCTCAATATCGTAAGCAATCACTTCCTCATATGCCTCAGCTAACACCTTTTGCTCTATTGCCTTTAAAAGCTCATAATTAGGTTTTTCGTAGTTTTTTAATTCCGCAAAAGGCACTTTGTTGTAAAAGTAATCAGGGCTTCCATGCCAAAAAATCATCACAGCAGTTCCTTTATCACAGTCTTTGTCCTGAATAATTTCAAATAAAGTGTCCAACCCATCATCCCAATTATGACGGTAGGCTTTTTTAAATAATGATTTTGCTCTTCGAGTATTCATTCTAATAAATTTAAAGGTATCTAAAAGGGAGCTGGCTCAACAAATCTATAAATTAAGAACCTGATACACAAGTCATTGCTGGTAGGTGTTTAAGCCAAGTAGCACTAAAAATTTACCCTTGAAGTAAAAGGTATTTCACTTGAAAAACTACAACCATTAGCATATGCACGATTTTGAAAACTAAACCTAAGGTTTTGAGCCTTATCCACTATGATTTTTACCAAAGAAATGCTTTTTTTGAAAAATCAGTTACTCAAACTTTAATATGGACCATTTAATCACCCAACTTACCCAATTGTTGACTGCATTTCATCAGGTTTTTCAAGATTGGACCCAGGCCCAAACCTCACAAAGCAAGCCTTCGGAGGATCTTTTGCGCTTGCAAGCCGAGTTGCTTCAGCTGCCCATAGATGAGGTACAAGCCGACCCCACTCAAGCCTTTTTACAAATCATCCAATTGATCAATGGGCGAATACAAGCCTTGGCAGAAGGACAAGAAATGGGCAAAGAGGGCGAAAACTTGTTACAAATCCTGAAAAAATACGACATTTCATTGAGCCAAAGTCAGGAGGGGTTGTTCCAACAATTTCAACAATTGATGGAAACCATCGAGCCTAACTTAGAGGCCACCGAAAGCGAAAACGACACCCAGGCCAACCCCGAGGCACTTGAAATAGTTCAGCGTTTTTCTAGCGAATTACACGCAAAGCTGTCTGCTGAAAATTTGCCCTCGGATCAAACCCAAAAGCTCAACGATTTACTGCAGGAGGTTGCCCAAAAACTAAGCGTTTCAGATGATATGGATGCTATTGCTCAACACCTGGAAAACCAAGTGGTGGCCATTTTGGGGCTAGAAACCCAAGAAGAAAAAGACCAAAAGGCCATGGAAGAATATCGCGCCATTGCTCGCCAGTCCATTGCAAAGTCTTTGGCAAAACATGGCTTCAAACCTTCTTCTGACTAATTTTTATAAGATCATTTTACTCCCCTTACTTAAAATCAATGAATAAATTCTTAATTGGAATATTTGCAAGTCTGCTATTAGTGGCTTGTGGCAAACAACAAAAGACCGCCAATGATAATGCTACTGCTGAAACCACTAGCCAAGCTCAATATCTGGATGTAGATGCAGCCACTTTTAAGCAAATGATGAGCAGCAAACCTGGAATCGTGCTAGATGTTCGTACTCCCAGAGAATTTGCTGGAGGTAAAATTGCCCAAGCGGTAAACATCGATATTACCCAGCCTAATTTTGTGTCAAAAGTACAAAAACTGGATACCAAGCGTCCAGTCTATGTATACTGCCACGTAGGTAGCCGTAGTAGCTTTGCGATGAAGCAAATGCAAAACCTGGGCTTTACCAATGTATATAACTTACAAGGTGGGATGAGTGCCTGGCGGAACGCAGGCTTTCCAGTACAAAACTAAAAGATCATTCATAATCCTTGACTAATGAAACTTTAGACCTCGTTTAACCTGTGAAAACGCCATCGCCGAAAATGCCTGGCAGTATGCGTTCACATAAAAAAGCCTTCTAAATCGTCAATTTAGAAGGCTTGTAAGATTTTTTGTTTGTATTACCTCAGACATTAGTTATAGTTAGCCAGCAAATTGATTTTTACTACCTTCTGGCCATCTTTAAACAAGGCAGGAGGAATTTTTATTTTATGATCATCGGTATTGATGTCAAAGCCGCTTTTACAGGTAATCACTTCATTGTCTTTCACCACAATTATGGCTGGTATTACCCGCTTTTTTCGCACCCCGTGCATATTTAGGTATCCTACTACAGTTACTTTTTGAGGGGTGGTTTTATTAAAATCAATCGGTTCCTTGACCATTCCTTCAAACTTTGACAAAGGATATTTACTTGCTTCCAGGTAAGTTTCATTAAAAGGCTGTTGCAAAATGGGGTTATTGAATTGAAACTGCTTCATTGGTATCAGAAATGATACAATCTTGGTTTGAGGGTTAAAAGTAGAAGTGACCGCATTGTTGGTTGCTTTAATGGGTTGTAACGTAGAATTCAAGAATAAAGTGACCTTGCTATTTTTGGTCTTGTATAATTTTTTCTGAGCTTGGGAATAATGTCCCATTGTAAACAAAAAAACTCCTGTCAAAAAAATGAGCTTTTGCATATGTGTGAATTTTATAGTGAGTATGGGTGATGTGAAACTGCTTGAATTCCGCTCAATATTTTTGCCACGCTTCAATCCAGAGCTGCTTCTAAATAATCATAGTTTGCCGTTCAAGGTAAGATTTGTTCGGTGATTCTACAACTTTTAAAATAAATATAGCCTTAAACCTTGGTTCTAGACCTTCAGGGCATTATAAAACAAAATACCCGTTAATTTGAATAACGGGTATTTCTAAATTTATGATAAAATATCTTTATTAATTACAATCCAGGTTTAATCATCATCGTTGTCATCCCACTCAATATCAAATTTTAGGTTACGAAGTTCCTTAAGTGCTTCTCTCAGCTCTCGCATATAAGATCCATTTTTGAACTCCCGCTTCAGGTCTTTTTTCAGGTACTTCATTTCCTTTCTCAGGTTACGCATTACGTCTTTAGATACATCTAGTCCAAAATCTACAAAAGGCTCAACCCGGATACCATCCAATATTCCCCCCAAGTCAATGACTAAATCACGGTTTAGAGTTCTCAAGCTACGGCTTAAGTCCTTGCCCAACCCTTTCAGCGAGACACTCAAATCTTTCAAACCTTCTTTTATATCAATCCAGTCTTGCCACATGCTATCGGTAGTAGATTGGTATTTTTTATATTTTCCCGATTTAATTTTTTTACCATCTACATACAAGCTTTTTACATTGCCTTTTTTATCATAGCGCACTTCATAATCAATGCCTTTGACAGTGGCCTCCAAGTACACATAGTCTCGTCCACTATCCATTTGTCGATAATGTCTATCACGCTTGCCATTAATGTACACCGAATGTCTGCGTCTTGGCTTTATGCGACGCATTTCGCTTTTCTTGTTATCTACAATAGGCGAATCTACCACGGTCAAAGGGCGTAGCTGCTGCAATTCTTCGTAGATTTTTCGTTTGATAGCATCCTTCAGCACGGCTTTGGCTTCGGCAAGTTCGGCTGATTCAATTTTTGCTTCCTCCTTCGATACTTTCCCAGCCTCTGGTTTCGCCAATAATTTTTGAGGAGTCATTTTATTGGCCAACAAATGGCTTGCCGCCAAAACAGGTTTTTGTCCATAAGAAATTTGGCTAAAGCCAATTCCTAAACCAGCCAACAAGGGTACTAACAACAGATATTTCCAGTAGGTTTTTCGATGCATGGTTTTCTTGGTCATCATATCAATTCTTTTTTTAATTTGTGATTGTACTAAACGATTGCCCAACGCATACTGAGGCAAACTTCCCAGGCTTTGATTGAGCAATAAGAGGGCATAACTATGGGCACTTTGCTTTTGGACAACCGCTTCATCGGCTAAAAACTCGTGGTTTTCTCGCAAAGCACTACGCCACCAATAAATAATAGGGTTGTACCAAAATAGTATACAGAATAATTCCAGCAATAAAATATCGATGGTATGCCACTGTCGAATATGGGCAGTTTCGTGGGTGATGATTTGTTGCTTTTGCTCTGGGGTTAGCTTGAGGGTGTTGTCCCAAAACAAATAGTTGAAAAAAGAAAGCATCGGAAGCTTTCCATAAGTATACACTACCTTATACCCTGGTTGGGGCATCGACTTCGCCCGATAAATGGTGCGCATGATTTGCCACAAACGAAACAAAAAAATTCCGAAAGCCACCACAATACCAGCTATGTACAAAAGTCCCCCCCATCGATACCAATCAAATGTGGTAGTTTTAGCTTGTACTGCTGTTGGTGAGGCAGTTACTAATGGCCTAACCTTGGTAAACGTTAGCTTGGTTTGCTCCTTGGCCACCTGCTTTACATCCAATGTATGGGTCGCTTTAGGCGTCTTTTTTTGAGGTACGATGGTTTTCCAGGCTACCCTCGGCAAAACCGCTGGTATCGATTCCTTGGGTAAGTTAAATTTCAGCGCTGGAATAGCCAACGCTATTGCAAGTCCTGCCAATAAATACGCTCGGTTCAGACGAAAAACTGTTTCTTTTTTCAAAAAAAGGCGATAGAAACTGTACAAAAACAGTAAGCACAGGTTTACCTTAATCAAATAAATCATCCAGTCTTGCATGGTAGTCAGTTTTTAAATGTTTTTAATCAATATCCAGGCTTTTGACTAAATCCTCGATGGTGTTCAATAATTCTCGTTCTGTTTTGTCCAGACGTTCGGTGCGCTCTACTTTTTTTAGCTCCTTCACAATGTTATCTTTGATGGTATAGCGCAATTCTTTTTTTAGCTTTTTCAAATCCTTTTTTAGCTTGGGTAAATCGCGTTTTTTCCATTCTTTCAAGCCATCGCTCAGTTCTCGTAGCACCACGTGTTTTAAGTTTTCTTCTAGTTCTTTGCCTAGTTTTTCCAATTCTTCTTTGTTTTCAATGGTGATTTTTTCTCCATTAAAATCAAAATCGAAGTGAAAGTCATCGTCGTTTATGTGGATGTCAATATCCTGGTCAGGTTTTTCTTGTTGGTGATATACTCGATACTCTCTGGCATCGGCATCATCTCTCAACCAAAAGCTTTTTTGCAGCAGCCATCCCGCCAAAAATATCAGCGGAATTACCATCAAATAGCGAATGATGGTATCTCTTTGAGTAAGTTGTTTGTTTTTCATGGGTATTTGGTTTGTTATATTTTTTGGGCAGCAGTCTCTTTTATCAAATTTGCTACCTCTTTATTTCTCAGTAAGCGCATCAAGTTGCTTCATAAGCTTGCGCTCTAATTTTCTCAATTTATCTTCATCGTACTGGTTTTCCAGTGATTTCAGCTTTCGCTTCAATTTTCTTTTCAGCGCATTAACATCATCCTTTATCTCATCCGCATCTTGCTCCGACCACTTCCGTACAATGTCGCTCACTTCTCGTAAGTACAGTTGTTGTATTTCTCTCCCAACATTCTCCAATTCTCGGCTTAGTTCCTTGAGTTCTTTAGAGTTTCTAATGACCGTTTTCTTACCATTTACCTCAATGCTAATGGTTACATCTTCATTCCCTGAATTGATGTTGAACTCTTGGTCAAAATCCTTGTCAAAAGAATCACTTATTTCATCTTTATCCCCTTGGTTATCGTTCTGCAAGTCTCGATCCTGGCTTCTTTTGTCGTTCGAGGTGGGTTCATCTTTTACCAGATTTATGTCCCTGCTACTATTGGGCGATTCTACTTGTACTTTTTGACTGGCAAACAACCACACAAGTCCTCCTACAAAAAGAATGATGATAGCGGTTTTGAACGATGATTTACTTTTGCTCATCTTTTTTTTCTCCTCCTTTTTGTTGTTTTAGGTTATGATCTATATTTTCCAAAATTCCTTCTATATCCGAGATATCCACATCTTTGTCCTTGGCAAAAAAAGAGGCCAACCGCGCAAAAGATCCACCGAAATAGTCATTCATGAATCTATTGAGCCAAAAACTGGTATATTCCTCTTTCTTAATCAAAGGCTCATAACGGTATGTATTACCAAACGACTGATGGGTTACAAAACCTTTGTCTTCCAGTAATCTCACAATGGTCGAGATCGTACTGTAGGCAGGTTTTTTACCCTTTTCAGTATTGGGCATTTCGGCCACAATTTCTTTAATAAAAGCCCTCTCGAGTCTCCAAAGCACCTTCATTACCTGTTCTTCGGCCCTGGTCAAGCTTTTACTTTTTTGGTCTTTTTGTTTAGGTGTTTTTCTCATTAAATAAATCTATTTTAATAGTAGATTTAACTAAATTCTTAAAACTTCATTTACAAATATAAAATTTCCAACTAAGTTTTT
>DMXI01000051.1 GCA_003483885.1 Microscillaceae bacterium | reverse complement strand
CCGATTTTTCATCGGGGCAATGAAACAATAGAAAAATTGAGCCTTCAAAATTAAGAAGCGGTTCGCTGCTGATTGGCCAAGTTGGCCTGCGTATTTTGGTAGTACCTCTCGAGCAAATCTAACCTTTGATAAGCCTGATCGAGTAATTGTTGTTTTTCTTGTAAAGCGACCTGATAAGCCTCTATTTCTTCCTCTGCTTCGGTTAGTGCCAGGGCTTGTTCTTTAAAGTTCAAAAAAGGTTGATTTTGAGTGGTAAATACCTCCAGAGTATCCTTAAAATATTCAAAACGAATAGGCAAATATTGACTATGGTAATGTTGTTTGATGGGGATAGGTACCAACTGGTTTTGGCGCAAAACCCATACAAAAAACTCATTGCGATGAGGGGCATATACATAATACTCGGTTACACTGGATTTGCGAGCGATTTGTTGCCAACGCTGGCACATTTCTACCCAGGATATTTCTTGGGGAATTACATCAAAAATGATTTTGTGGGGAAGCTCTTTTTTATCATTATTGATACTTTTATTGTTTTGAATAATAACACTACTTAGAATCTGACTTCCAATTTGATGAATGGCCAATTGGATATTCACCTCGTGTTTTTGATTGTTTTGAAGCTTATTTTGCATATTTTGACAAAAGGTATAAGCCCAGGCAAATTGCGAAAAGTTGAGTAAGTTCATATCATTATCGTTTTATTATATATGCAAATATAATAATTACTCTCAAATTTTAAACAATGTTATCTAATTTTAACATTTCCATCGCATTTTGCTCATATTTTTTAGCAAATATCATAATTCACCAGTCAATTTAGAATGCAATATTACTTCGCTAGCTGGGTATGACATACAACTTATTTGTACTCAAGGAACTTTTAAGTCTACATTAATTAGTTTTCACATAATAATATTAAGTGTTATCATATTCGCATATTTGGTTCATCTATAAAGCATAAAAAACCTCTACCCACTCCAAAGTGAACAAAGGCTTTATATTACACCAAACTGCTTTCAGTCATTGGTTAAAAACGATAGATCATAAACCAATGCTATTTCCTTAAAGTCAAAACAGTTTGTCCAAAGTCCTAACTAAGTATTACTTCATTTAAACACCTGAAACAAAGTAAAAAGCCAAGACAAGGGTATATGCTAAAGATAGTCCAGAATAAAATTCCTCTCGAGAATAATAGCTAAGACACTTATGACCAGATAAAGCCTTACAAACAGTAATTGCCTTTGACGAGAAATCGAGCGAGTGGAACGGAACCCTAAGAGGCAAATGAAAGGTAAGCCCAGAAGTGCCAGTGAAACCAAGGCAAAAAAACTAGTTTTTGTAATAGGCTTAGTTAGGGAGTAATCAATTTTGTTAAGGAAATCAGGCCAAAACTTGGGCAGACCGACTCTTTGTAATGTACGGGAGTCAAAACGTGCATGCCGTAACCTCGAGCCTGCCTCAAAGTAAATAATTTCATTTGCTAAAATAAGACAATTGAAAAGTGAATACTTTGTAACGGGAATTGTAACCGTATTCTTTGCCAACACCTTTCCTCTTTTGTCTAAAATGCTCAATGTTGAACGATTGCTTTTTTTCTTTTTATGCCACTTCAAATAACGTTGATTAGGCAAGCCAACGTAATACGTCGCATCTTTTTGGTGAATATATCTTGGGTAATATATTGCCTGACCATTTTTATGATAAATAAAGGGAGTTGTTTTAATAATATTGCTATCAGGTAAAAACGGAGGCTTTGGAATATACTTGATACCTTTAGGAGTAAGCAAAGTATCACTAGTACTAAAGCGAATACTACCATATCCATATCCAAAAGCCCCTCCTGCCAAGAGTAAAGTATCACGATAGCGTTTATGAGCGATTTTTTTTAACATAAAAATCCCTTTTGGATGGGTGCTAGATTTATAAGCTGTATAATAATATTGTGCACCAACCTTCACTACCCGATCAATGTTTAACAAATTTTCTTTGGTATGCTGTCCAGATGTACTGTTCTCGGATGGAGAGATAAAAAGCGTATCTCTGTGCTGGATATTCCACAATGAGTCTCTATAACTCACTAAAAGATAGTGAGAAGAAACCTTAGGAGGGGCATGTATAGTGACTACTTGCTGTTGAATAGTATCTATATACCATCCCTTGAGATTGTTGACATCTTGAGATGAAAGTAGTTTTTTCTGCACTATTTTCAAGTCACTAATCCGATTCACCTGTATACAATAATCAGTTGTATTGTTGGTAAATCCCAATAGATAAAGTAATTTCTTTTGATGCCAATAAAGATTTCTACTAGGATAAAATCGACTAGTATCGTAAACATGTTTACGTTTTTTTTGTTGTTTAAAATTTGTAAAAAATACCCCTCTACTATTGACGGTAAATAATTCATCTTGTAGACCAAACATGGGGAGCGTACCTACATTTGGATCACGAGGAAACGAGTTTATATTACGAGGTAACTGGGTAATTACTATAGATAATACCCAAACAATGATGCCTGACAAAACAGCCGACCAGAACAATGTTCGTGGATTTTTTTTATTTGGATAAAGGTTTTGCATTGTGATAATTAGTCGTGTAAAAATAAACCCATTTTAGGTTCTGGTATATGAGCAAAAATGGCACATTTGTTTGCTAATAAAGCGCTTTTTTACAGACATAGCCAAATCAAGGTGAAAAAGAAGGCAAAGTAACGATTGTATAATTAGTAGAAAAACTCAAAATAAATCTATCAAGCCTTGGACACAAAAAAACCTCCGCCCGCTCTAAAGCAAACAGAGGTTTTATATGATAAGTCGTTGAATACGAACTCCCAACTATAAACTAATCTACATCTTATCAAACTGTCGTAAAAAACGCACATCGTTTTCTGTAAATAGGCGCAAGTCGTTGACTTGGTACTTTAGCATTGTAATACGCTCGATTCCCATACCAAAAGCAAAACCAGTATATTTCTCTGGGTCAATATTACAATTAGCCAATACATTAGGATCTACCATACCACAACCCATAATCTCTACCCAGCCACTGTATTTACAAATATTGCAACCCTTGCCACCACATATAAAACAAGTAACATCTACCTCTGCACTAGGCTCGGTAAACGGGAAGTAAGATGGACGCAAACGGATTTTAGTATTTTTGCCAAACATCTCCTTCGAGAAATGATACAAAGTTTGTTTCATATCGGCAAAGCTTACGTTCTCATCTACATACAAACCCTCTACCTGATGAAATATACAATGCGCTCGTGCCGAAATGGCTTCGTTTCTAAAAACTCGCCCTGGCGATAAAGTACGAATAGGAGGCTCCTGGTTTTCCATTACCCGAATTTGCACCGAAGAAGTGTGGGTACGAAGCGCAATATCGTCGTTTTTATCTTCGCCTTGGCCTTGTTTTTCTATAAAAAATGTATCCTGCATTTCGCGTGCAGGGTGATTATGCGGGAAGTTCAACGCCGTAAAGTTGTGCCAATCGTCTTCTACCTCTGGCCCTTCTGAAACATTGAAACCAATGCGCTCAAAAATCTCCACAATACGATTGCGGGTAAGCGTCAGAGGGTGCACTGTCCCCAACGTATGAGGAATCACAGGAAGTGTAGTATCTACTACTCCTTGTGCACTTTTTTTCTTCGGGCGACCAATATTCGCTTGATGCTTTTTGAGCTTGTCTTGGGCAAAAGTCTTTAAATTGTTGATGGCCGCTCCAAACGTTTTTTTATCTTCTGGTGCCACATTTCTTATTTCTTGAAATAGTGCGCCAATCTTGCCTTTAATAAAGGTTCTCTTGAATTCTTCGAGTTGTTCGCGGGTTTCAATGACGAAGTCTTCTGCCTCTTTTTGAACCCCTTGTACGTCATTTAGTGATGCCATAACAATCTTAATAATTAAACAATATTTAAGCTTAAATAGAAGTGATTTTGTAGATGAAAAAGGACAAGATATATAATATTGTTAACTTTTCTAATATCTAGTATCACCCTGGTTTTGAGGCCTTTTTAAGCTTTATTAAAGATTTCATTTTTTAAACATACTTAAAGCTTAAAATTCACTACTTTCGTCGAAAGTAACAAATAATAAGTATAAAACTTGTAGACCATTGGTAATGAAAACGTATACCTAACTGTTACTTAAGAATGGTTATAAAGTAAATCTAATGATCAAAATTTTAAAACCTCATTTAAATCAAAAAAGATGAAAAAATTAGCCAAACTATTTACTCTATTATTGGTAGTAGCATGTTTTGCTGCTCCCAAATCTTCTTTCGCTCAAGACGGGCCAAAGAACGTGATCAAAACGAACATCTTAAGCCCTATTGTTGGTAGCTATAACTTTTTCTATGAAAGAGCAATTGCTCAAAACAGTAGTATTCAATTAGGCGGTGGATTCACAAGCATCGATATCTCAGGCACCAAACTAAGCGGTTTTCGCGTAACACCTGAGTTTAGATTTTACCCTTCAAAAGGCAAAGATGCACCTAAAGGCTTTTTTGTAGGACCTTATTTGAACTACCAAAGCCTTAACTTAACAGTAGGTGCTGTTGCAGGTACTGCAAGCGCTGAAGGTAAAGCCACTCTAAACACTTTTGGAGGTGGTTTAGCCCTTGGTTGGCAGTGGATTTTTGGTGATGTAGTAGCCCTTGATTTATTCTTCGGGCCAAGCTACAATTCTGGAAATGTAAAAGTAGAAGCAAGTGCAACTGCAGACGGATTTACTGAGGAAAGCTTCTCTACCGGAGCATTCTCTGGATTTGGTTTCCGTTTCGGACTTTCACTAGGTGTTGCATTCTAATAAATAGATATAACAAAAAGTCAACTAACACATACTTTATAACCAGAAACCGGGTGCCTCTGCACCCGGTTTTCTATTGTTTGAAAGCTTATGTACTTGGGTAAATGCTTGTTTTTGTATCTGATACAAGAAATGCTAGCTTTTCACTTCCAACACTTCTACTTCATCCCCTACCTTGAGTACCCCGTTAGATTCTTGCAACAGATTTTGCCCAAACAAAACCTTTGTTCCTTGTTTGCGGTATTGCGATAGCGTTTTAAGCGGCTCTACACCTTTCTCACCCGTAGCTTGATCTATGGTGGTAAACACACAACGGCTACAAGCCTTGGCCACATGAAATACAACCTCTCCTACCCTTATTTTTTTCCAAGTATCTTCAGCGTAAGCTTCGGTACCCGAAACTACCAAATTAGGCCGAAAACGATTCATAGGTACGGGCTGTTCTAAACGAGTATTCAGGTCGGCCAGCGAAGCTTCCGAAATCAACAAAAAGGGATAGCCATCCGAAAAACTCGTAATATGATTATTAATGTTGTGTTTGGCTTCTACCAAACGATTGGTATCATCGGGCATGTACATCAATTGCAAAGGTGTTTTTAGGTAATCCGAAAACCATTGGTTGGCTGCTTGACTTACCTCTAATGCTGCACATTCATCACTCCATACCTGCACATATTTTGATACTCCAGTATTTTCAGTCAAGCCAATTTGTAAGCGGCTCATTTCTGGAGCCTCTAGCACCAAGGCTTCATCAGTCACCTGGAGTCGTACCAAAGCCAATTGAGGGTACTTTCGCTGCGTAATAAACATTCCATCTGGTTCGGTAATCATCCAGCGACGGTCTAACTTAAGGCCCCGATTTTCTACAATGGCAGTGTCTAAATCTACACCTTGCAGCGATTTTATAGGATATGTATGAAGATTGGTTAAGGTAATTTTCATCGTGATTGGATTTTTTTATGTCTATTCCAAAAGTATCAAAAAAGTCTGACGCCTAACTTATATTTGCAGGTATTTTCTTAGCTGAAGCTACATTTACTTTCTAGCAAAAAACGTTTTTTTTCTACAAAATTTTCAACAGCTTCATACAGAATCATTCCAGCACACTTTTACTACAAAACTCCCTTTGAACTACCTTGATATAAAACCTTTGGATTTTAGTATAATAGCGCCAAACCTATGCAATAATGTACGTATCGGTTAGTAAAGCCATATAAAACTCTTAAAGCCTCGATAACATATGAAACAAACTTTTACTCCCATTCATTTTTTGCATACACTCATTTTTCAAGGCTGCTGCCTTATAGCTTTGCTGGTTTTGGTAAACCTATCTGCCAATGCCCAAACCAAAGCATACCGAATCGAAGGACGTGCGGGTAGCATCATTCACTTAACCGAAAGCAGCAAATACCAGGAAACCAAACGAGAAAATGGCATTGGCTATTATTCTGCCAAGATAAAGTTCACAGTACACCATATAGAGGAGGGCACCCAATATCGTGGCTTTAGGCTCACCAACCATCAACCACCCGAGGCATTAGTCTTCAAGTTTAGAGCTTATAACAAGCAAGGGACGGTATTTACCCAAAACGATGCCTATGTAAAGATCAATGACAAGAACGAATACGCCTATAACATTTCTTTTAAAAGCACAGGGGTTGTTGAAGCCCTTCAAGCCAGTAGTATCAAGGCTCGTTATGGTACACAAAGAAATAATACTAACAAAAAGCAATTGATTGATCGCTATTATCAATCGGTAACTAACCTAAACAAACACTTGCAATCGCTTAACTACTTAAGCTATGACGATCCTGATCGTTTGAAAGAAGCTCAAGATAAGCTGCATGACATTCACCATAATCTGGATCAAATTCAAAATTATCGTTTTGCCCAAAACCTAAACCTGGCCAAAAACGATCCGGCCAATTTTCGAAACAAACTAACACGCTTACAAAACAGGCTCAATCAGGCCGATAATAAATTTCATAATGCTGAAACCAAATGGCACGAATTATACTACCAAAAGTTTTTGAGCACACGCCACCCTCGATACTTGGACTTGGCCATCGCTAAAAATCCTCACTATGCACCTCCTTATGTAGAAAAAGCCTCTTTGGCATTAAAAAATAGTCACCCCGAAGAAGCACTACATCAGTTAGATTTATTGGATAGAAATGTACAGGTGACTTCCAGCCTCATTGGTAGTGCCTTAAGAGGAGTATACCAAAACATTTTTGACTATTATATCAACTTAGGAAATCGTCAGAACTTTTACCGCGATAAGATCAATTACTATCGTAAAGCCCAAGACTTGTGTGGGCGTTCTCGAGCTAATATTGCGAATTGTCAGGGTAGAACCCAAAGATTGATCGCAAGAGCAAGAATCCAGCATTACCAAAACCACTTGCGTAAGTTTGATAACTTATTGCAACAAGCCAATTTTTCATCGGCTTACCAGCGTTTACAACAAGCCGAAAGTTTTCAGCAACAGTTTGGACAGCAAATACCCAATCGTCATGGGGTATTGTATCAAAAACTCTATGATCGAATCGTTCAAAAATCTCAAAGTCAGGTAAGTGGGCGAAACTACCAGCAAGCCTTGCAGGAGCTTCAGTTGGCCGAAAACATTGCCAATCAACAACGCCAAGTCAACCCTACCATGGCTTATCGTCAAGTGAAAACGGCCGCACACAGTGGTATTTTTGATCAAAACCTACAGCAAACCCAACAAGCGGTGGCGAATGGCAACTTTCAAAACGCGGCAGAAATCTTACGGTCTTCGCGTCAATACTACCAGCAAAATCGCCAGTTTATGCAAAACGCTGGGCAAAAACAACAACAGTTAAACACTCAGTATGATCAGTTGATTGGCCAAGTGATAAAAAGAGGGCAAAACGCCAATTATCAAAAAAATCACGCCCAAGCGTTGAAGCAATTCAAGTTGGCCAATGATTTAATGGGTGATGTCCAAACTGGCCTCACCAACAGAACCCAATATACCCATGACATTCAGCTAGGGTTGGGACAAAGCTATGTAGGTTTGGCCATTGCCGAAAACGGACAGAAAAACTACAAGGCATCTTTAGAGCACATTGGGTTGGCTGAGAGTGCTTTATTTAATATCAATAATGCTAGTGAAACTGCTCCACTGAAAAAAGATATTGATTTTTATAAAAAAGATGCGATCCAGAAATTGGTACAGTTAGACATTAATGAAGCCTATGCGGCACTCAAAATAGATAATTTAGCGTTGGCCCAAGGAATTTCACAAGAAATCCAAGGCTTGGTAACAAAGTATCGTTATCCATTGGATCAAGATGAAACAATGAATCGCCGATACACTATTTTAAAAAAGGCTATTCAGGATAAGGAATGTGAACTCAACCAAAAAAGCTATGACCAATTGGTAAAACAGGCCCGTAGCCACTTTGACGCCAAAAAATTTATTGAAGGTTGGGATTTGCTAGTACAAGCCATTGCCAAAGCCCAGGCCAATGCTGCTTGTGGCATTCAGGATCAAATCGCTCAACAACTAAAGACCCGTTACAAAAATGCACACCAATATGCCCTGGATTGGCAAAAACTAAGACGACTGGCAGGTTATGGCCCACAAAGTCAATATGATCAAGCCATTCAGTTTTTCAAACAAGTGGCTCAAAATTACCAGCAGTTTAATCTCAAAATTTTTGGAATTGAGCCTCCCAACCTAAAAGCGTATATCAGTCAAACCGTGAATGCTTCGTTTTGGGCCTATGGCACGGTGTATTTCTTAAAAAAACAAGATCACGCTTTTGCCAATGAGTTAATCAACAAATACATTAACCGAGTGGCCCACAAAGATGGGATTCGTAAGTTGGCTAAGGAGGTAGCTTATACCGATTTCGGCTTAGACAGCCAACGTTTGCAGAAAAATCGTTGCAAGACATTTTTAGGAACTTATGACTTACCTGGAGAACGCAAGGTAAAGCGTCGGGTAAAATGGTTCAAAAAAGCTTATTGCAAACGATGGAATCGCTTACGTAGAGAAAAGTCTTAATTTTTATTTTGCACCACGCAAATTCATAGTGAAGTAGTATTTAATTAAAAGTCCGGTTCTATCTATTGAGCCGGATTTTTTTGTTAACACAATAACCCTTTATTTAGCTAAAAATTTCCCGATACAATGCAAGACGACAAAAAGCTTACGCATATAGATCAAGATGGCAATCCCTCTATGGTAGATGTTGGCCACAAACAGGTGACTACGCGCCATGCCCAAGCCCGCACCATAGTACAATTACCACCTGAGGTAATGCAGCAAGTAAAAAACCAAGACATTCATACCAAAAAAGGATCGGTGTTTCAAACCGCCATCATTGCAGGTACGATGGGGGCCAAAAAAACCAGTGACCTCATCCCTCTTTGTCATCCCTTGAGCCTGGATAGTTGCAAATTTGAGATTCGCGTAGAGGAGCCTAACCAAGTAATCATTGATTGCTTTGTAAGGGTAGAAGGCAAAACCGGGGTAGAAATGGAAGCCTTGACTGGGGCTACAGTAGCGGCACTTACCGTGTATGACATGTGTAAGGGTTTATCTCAGGACATTGTGATTCAGGAAACAAAATTGATGAAGAAGACTGGGGGTAAAACTGACTTCGCACGGACATAGTCATTGGCAAAAACATATTTTTTTATACTCAAGGCTCACTCGCAATAATTAGGCATTGTTCATGCATATGTCAAATCGTTACTCGTGAGCAAAATAGACCAAAAACATTTGTTGAATAAATTATGTATGGATTAGTATTGGC
>DMXI01000050.1 GCA_003483885.1 Microscillaceae bacterium | reverse complement strand
ACCATCCGAGACAATTCAACTATAAAACCTTGTTCAGCCGTTAATGTAAACAGGCAGACACACGCGAAGACGCGTGTGCTAGCAACTACAAAAGTTGCAGGTGTCGTTTCATGACAGCACCCGTAACCATATAAAATCTTATAAATATCAGGAAGCTACTCCCCGTTATTCTAAGTCTTCCGAAGGATGGCTTGGAATTTTTCAATTAATAGAAGTCTCCTGACTTCTTTTCACAAAAGCGAAACTTTTGGTTACCTGCCAAATAAGCCAAAAACTGCAAGTCAGGAGACTTGCTTTCATTCATAAGTTTGCAGTGATACTGCGGAACACTACAAACAACATTAACGTCAAACTCCGTCTTTTTATAAAATCGGATATATGAATACTATAAAGATAAAATAAACGAATGTCGTATATTGGGGTGTTATGTGTAATTCGAGAACAATGAAATTCAATAAAGAAATTAACCTTTTTGAGCTGACAGAAAAAGTAGTCAATAGATTTCGTTCTGAAAGCGGGCTAAAATTGACTGGGTACGAATTTGAATTCAAATTTAAACGTGACTGGAATTGTCCAATAAATCGTATTAACATTAATTTTTTCATTTTTGGAGAAGATTATGCTCATACCCAGTTTGACGAAAAATATAACACAGTAGATAAAGTTATTGAATTGTTATTTGTTCATTTAAGAGATGACGCTGGAATTGAAGATTTAAAGGACGGGCTCATTATGGCTAAACGTCATAGTATAGAATCAAGAACTGAAGAATTAACAAAACAAATCAATTCAATATCGAAAGAGCTTCTTGAATCGAATGGACTAAACCCTCTCATTGTCAACGTGGATGAGAAATATCCATATGATTCATTTTATGATAATGGATTTCCAGTTGTTCAATATAAAGTTTACAATTCCGAAGGTTCAATAAAACTCAATTATGATCTTGATTTCAACTTAAGAGGCTTAAGAGAGAACAAAATAATTGATACAGTTGAAAATGAAATAAAAAAACACCTAACAATGGCTAAAAAATCATAACTCCCCCCGCTGGCGCGCGTGTACCACGCGTGACCATCCAAGAAAGTTCAATTACGAAATCTTGTACACACATCTGGGCAAAACTTTTTGTTTGTAAATTTCCATTGTATGCAGACACACGCGAAGACGCGTGCGCTAGCAACAGTTCAGGTGAATACCTTCGGCATTCCCCCCGCTGGCGCGCGTGTCCCACGTGTGACCATCCAAGAAAATTCAATTACGAAATCTTGTACACGCATCTGGGCAAAACTTTTTGTTTGTAAATTTCCATTGTATGCAGACACACGCGAAGACGCGTGCGCTAGCAACGGTTCAGGTGAATACCTTCGGCATTCCCCTTCTGGCGCAGGTTTAGCGAAACGTAACCCCGTTATTCAAAGTCTTCCGAAGGGTGACTTTGAATTTTTCAATTAATAGAAGTCTCCTGACTTCTTTTTGCAAAAGAGAAACTTCTTATTTACTGGATAAGTAAGCCAAAGGCTATCAGTCTGGAGACTGATCTTCATCAATAAGTTTACAGTAGCCCTTAGGAACACTGCAAATAACATCAGCATCAAATCGCAATACAATTGCTCATAAAAAAGATACTCATTGCAAATGAGCATCAGTTAAAGTATCTTTCGTGACCTCTCAGAGAAGTATTCAATACATTTCAAAACTAACACCACAATGAAAAAATCAAATCATACATTTTCAAAGGTAGGCTTGATGGTTACGATGCTCCTTACCGTAAGTATCTTTTCCTGTTCCGACACCGAAGATAAAAATAAGGCCGCTCGTTCCAGCACCTCGGTAAACATCCAAATATCTTACCCGACAGCGCAGGGTGACCAACCCTTGGATGGAAGATTGATTTTTTTAATATCAAAACAAATTGATAAAGAACCCCGATTTCAGTTGAGAGATGATTCCAAAACTTGCCAAGGCTTCGGTATGGATGTGCTTGACTGGAAACCCAATAAACCGCTTCAATTTGACCCAAAAGCCTTTGGGTACCCCATTCGAAGCTTTGACAAGCTGCCCTCTGGGGAGTTTTTTGTTCAAGTCGTATTTCACAAATATGAAACCTTTAATCGGGCAGATGGGCATATAGTTAAATTGCCTATGGACCGAGGAGAAGGGCAAAAATGGAACAAAGCTCCAGGCAACCTTTACTCTACCCCAAAAAAGGTCACCATCAGCAACGGGCAGTTCCCAAATCTTACCTTAGCACTGGATAAAAAGATACCACCCATTCCCCAACCAAAGGATACCAAGTATGTGAAGCATATTAAAATAAAAAGTAAGTTATTAAGTGATTTTTGGGGAAGAGATATGTATTTGGGGGCACATGTGTTGTTACCCAAAGGATGGGATACCCACCCAGATGTGAAATATCCACTTGCGATTATGCATGGGCATTTCCCTGGCGATTTTGGTGGATTTAGAACCACACCACCAGATTCAAGCCTGAAACCCGAATACAGTGAGCGATTTAAAGTGGAAGGGTATAATTTGATTGTTCAAAAAGAAGCGTATAATTTTTATAAAACCTGGACAGGACCTAATTTTCCCAGAGTCATTGCCATCAAAATCCAACACCCCACCCCGTATTACGATGATTCGTACGCAGTCAATAGTGCTGCACAAGGTCCTTATGGAGATGCCATTACTTACGAGCTTATTCCGTATATCGAGAAACAGTTCAGAGGCATAGGAGAAGGTTGGGCAAGGTTTGTTTATGGAGGAAGCACTGGTGGCTGGGAGTCTCTGGCAGTTCAGGTAAAATATCCTAAAGAATACGGGATGTGCTTTGCCGCTTGTCCAGATCCGATTGATTTTAGGGCGTACTGTTTGGTAAATATATACAAAGACAAAAATGCCTACTACAAAGAAGGTACCTTCAGAAAAACACTGGTGGCTGGTCATCGGGATTATTTAGGAAATGTAGATGCTAGCTTAAGAGATATGAATTATCGAGAATTAGTATTAGGTAGCAAAGGGCGTTCAGGACAGCAATGGGATATTTGGGAGGCCACTTATTCGCCCATTGATAAAGAGGGATATCCTAAAAGGATCTGGGACCGTCTGACGGGGGAAATAGACAAAGAAGTAGCAAAACATTGGAAAGAAAATTATGATCTTGCTTATATTTTAAAACGAGACTGGCCAAAACACGGCAAGGATTGGAAAAATAAAATCCATTTGTATTGTGGTGATATGGACAATTATTACCTCAATAATGCCGTATATCTTGCCGAAGAAATTCTATCAGAAACCACCGCTCCTTACTACAATGGTGCCGTAGATTATGGCGACCGAGCGGAGCACTGTTGGAACGGCGATCACGATAATGGAAACCACATTAGTAGGCTGCGATATCACCGTATGTTTATTAAAAAATATGTAGAGAAGGTTGATAAAGTTGCTCCTAAAGGCGCCGACTTGAAAAGCTGGAGATATTGATTTTTTTCTTAGCCAGCGCATATTTGAATGGTGGACTTACTGGCCGATTTTGTTTGGTTAATCATTTTTTGTTCAAAAGGCACACGCGAGGACGACGTGCGCCAGCGAATGTAATTCATGTGCTTGAAACACTTGATTTTAATATTACTAGCAAATGAAAACTATAACACTCATTCCAGCACTTATATTCATTACGACAGCCCTAATATTTGGGCAAAAAGCAGATACTATCCAATTTAAAGGGTTTAAGGGAGTACTTTATGATTCTTTGGCTATTCATGCTGGTATTTGGAAAATCTCCTATAAAAAAAGGTTTAACCCAACAATTACTGACATTCAGAAAGTAGAAAGTGAATTAATTCTACAATATGGTAAAGCAATTATCAAACATCACAATTTATTGTACGAGGATGAAATTTCGTCTTACACTCCTTTTAAAATGGAAAATTTATCAGAAGAGGAGCAACGGGATTTAAAGTGGATCATTAACTACAAAAAAACAGCAAAAAAATCGGCCGAGATATGGGTTAAAAGACTTAAAAAGGAATATCAGGAATACGATCGGAGTTATTATGGATACATTGGCCGTAATGGAATGAAGTATATTAGAATTGATTTTACACCTCACAAAGAAAAATGGGTAGATCCGGGAGGAGTTGGTGAAGGCCATCTTTATAACCTACCACCGTTGGTTTATAATTTGGACAAAAATACATTAAGTTTATCAGGATGGACAGGAGAGGAGGACTAATTACGTAAACCTTACTTGCAATCGTTGTTGGTGTTTAAACAAAGCGTCACCAACAACTCGAGTACCAGACAAACCCTCTATAAGGTTTTACTCTTAAGGAGCAATGGGTTGTTGGTGGCGTTGCACTCAAACACCGACAACGGTTAAAATGTACTGCTGTCATCGGCACAACTAATTTAAAATGCAAGAACTAGTAAAAAAGCATTGGGAATATATTTTATCACGGGATAATAAGGGAGTTTATATCTTCTCGGTTGTATATAGTCAGGGGCATTTTACAGGCTCATTCGATTTTAAACTTAACCGTATTGAAGTCTCCGAATATTTAAAAAAGGGCACAATATATTTGGATGATCTAGCCGACCATGTCCGTGATCATATGGATGATTTCAAAGATCGGTTTATCTAGCCATACCCAACCGTTGTTGGTGTTTAAGCAAAGTGTCACCAACAACTCGAGTATCAGACAAACCTTATATAAGGTTTTGCTCCTAAGAGAGGCTCTCATTACAAACGAGCACCAAGGGACAAACCGTAATACAATTGCTCCTAAACAAGTTCAATGAAAAACATTGTCATTACAATATGTATTACTTTCTTTTTGTCTTTTCTTTTACAGGGGATTAATGACCATAATGTCTTTATTGTTTCGAATTGGAGGCAAAATAATATTGCAAACATTCTCCAGCTATGGTTTATATTTTTAACCACTTATTATTTATTCTCTTTTATTGTAGAAATAGGGTCTCAGAAACTGATCATTGATACGCCCCAAAAACTACGCTGGCTACTAGTCATCACGCAAGTAATCACATTTTTGTGGGTTGTTTTAGTAGATGTATTGTACTACATACTGTACTACAAAATCAACTACCTCTCTGAAACTACTTTTTATGAATTTGATATACCATTAGCCATTGCTATTCTCACGATTGGAAGCGTTTATTTTTACCAAAAGAAGCATTTCAAAACAATAAACACTGATAAACCAGCAAATGGCGTTGAACCACCACCCCAAAAGAGTCTAGAAGCTTTTAAGGGTTCAAAAAGCGTTTTTATTAGTCACGCCGATATTGGAATCATTCATTTATCAGATAAAATAGTTTGGGTCACAACTACCCAAAACCAAACCTTTCAGACAAACTTCTCTTTAGCAGAGCTCACGGATGAATTATCATCTTCAGATTTTTTTCGTGTAAACCGACAAGTAATTATTTCCCGAAAAATTGTGCAGGGGTATGACAGGCTGGAGTACCAAAAGCTGGTGGTTTTAATAGATGAGCAGTTCCTGTCAGGATTAAATTTAGTTGTTTCGAAATACAACGCACCTCACTTTAAAAAATGGTTAACCAATTCGGAATGAAATTTAAGCACATTTAGCATTTCACTGCCTTTCTTGATTTTATAATAGTCCCACCAAACATTGTTTTGCAGTAAAATTTAAACCGTAAAAACAATGAACTTAAGAACTTACTTATCTATACTAATTGTAGGGGTATTTGGTAGCATACAGGCGCAACAAAAAGTAAAAGACTTCTATTATTTAGAACCTAAAACTAAAAATTTACCCGTTTTTGTACGAGGTGATTTAACTTCTCATAAAATACTCTTGTACGTGCAAGGTGGTGGTGCTGATAATGGCATCGATTTTGGCCGTTCCGATTATCCTAAATGGAAAAAAACCCTCGAGCAAAAGGTAGCCACTGCCTATTTTGACCAAAGAGGGCTCAATAGAAGGGTGAAGAAGATAGACACTTCAAACATTCATAAAACACAAATTTTACAGGATATCATCGCTATTGCTAAATCGCTCAAAGAAAAGTATAATGCCAGTATCTATCTCTTTGGTCACAGCTTTGGGGGAGTCAAGGTGTTGCATTGTTTGGCCAATTACCCAGAAGAAACGTCGTTTATAACGGCTGGAATTGTGTTTAACGCACCTATCACTACCGATTTTTCCCCAGAACGCTACAATCATTACCGACCGTTATATTTAAAGAATCTTGCCAGAGAATTTATAGCCCAAGGCAAAGACACCAGCTATTGGAAAAATGCCTATGAATGGATGCAAAAAACGGACTCCATAGCAACTATAAAAGACTCCAAAAAGTGGAACGCATACGTGGATTACGCTTTTAAACCTAAAAAGCGAAAAATAGGATTGGGTATGACCTTGAAAGTTATTTTCTCCAGACCATACAATCCCATCAAGTATCTAAACAATAAGGATAATAAGTTTATCTCAGATAGGCTTTGGCATGCAGAGCGAGCATTATGGAAAAGTGGGAAGCAAACAACATTGTGGAAATTATTGCCTAAGATACAGCATCGGGTGTTGCTAATTACCGGAAGGTACGATGCCATTGCGGTTCCCGAAGAAATACAAGAAGCCCATCAACGAATCAACAATGCCAAACTGGTTATTTTACCAAACGCCGCCCACGAATCTTACCTGGAACAACCTCAATTATTTAATAAGGCAGTGCTTTCTTTTTTAGGTTTAGAAAACAAATAGCGTGTTTGCAAAATGATGTTGCTCAAGTCGGTTGAATAAAGTCTAAGGGTGACTTGAGCTTTTCCATCAATATAAACTGATTTCTTTTCGTGAGCGCGAAACTTTTGGTTAAACCAAAATTTTTTAAACTGGAGATTGACCTATTTTGATCAGTTTTTCGGAACATTTCAAATGAGCGTCAGAGGATGGGAACATGTTCAATGGGTATACCCAAGATACTGACACTTAACATTGTTTGGTTGTTACCAAAACCGCAATGCAATTGCTCTTAAAAAAGGAACTCATTGCAAATGAGCACCAGAGGCTTTTCATTTGTAAAAATTACAATTTTGCGTCTATCCTTTTAAGCAACTTTTCAAGATAGACTTTAGTTTTCTCAGCCCAACCCTTGATATCTTTGTCAGCTTTTTTGGTCAATACAATTGCTTCTTCAGTCACTTTTTTGGCTTCTTGGTAACGCTTCAGCTTGAAGAGTAAATGAGCTTGGGTACCCATATTGAAAAAACCTTTCATCAATTGCACAGATTTTTCAGCCCATTTCAGCGCCTTTTCTAACTGTTGAGGATCGTCATATTTTTGATGAAATTGCCAAGCCACCTTATCAAACTCAAGGGCACTGTTGCAGTAATTATCAAAATATTTAGAAGCATACTTTGGTGCTTCTTCTTTATCGTGGGCATAAAACATATACTCTACTTTGGCAATGTATTGATCTGCCTTTTTACCAAATGCTTTCAATTTATTTTTGAAGGCCGCAAGGCGATTTTTATCTTTAGAACGCGCCACTCTTTGGATATCGTCCTTGAGTACTCCAATAATGTACTTATCTACTTCTTTTTTACCTAATTTTTCTAGGCCACCTACTGCCTTTGCAAAAACGCTTTGGTTTTTCATGACATATCCAAAAATCGGAGCAGAAGATTTACGCACATATGTCTTGATAAACTCCCAACCTTCGGTCGTAGTCCAGTGAGTTTTACCCATTTGATTAAGATACATTTCAGCAGGTTTGGCAAAATCCTCCGACACATCGGCCAGTGCTGCTACATAATTCTTGAGAAAACCTTGGCTTTTTTCGCCTTTTTCAAAACGACGTTTCAGAGGATACAACTGAGTTTCGGGATTGAGCGCCCTATTGGCTTGGTTCAATAGTTTTTTGGCAGGATAGGCTCCTACAGTCTTATGTACTATTTTGCCTTTGGGGTTAAAATATACCAACGATGGATAAGACCTTACTTTATATTTTTTGGCGAAAGCCACACCTTCACCCTTTTCCATATCCATTTTAAAGGCTACAAAGTTTTTATTAAAAAAATCGCCCACTTCTTTCTGGGGAAATACCTTTTTGGACTGCCACTTACAAGGGCCACACCAGGTAGTATAAGCATCTACAAAAATGTACTTGTTTTCGGCTTTGGCTTTAGTTTTAATTTCGGCCCAGCTACCTTTTTGAAATTGAATGCCCTGAGCGCTTACAGCAAAAGTAGCCAACAGCCCAAAAGCCAATAAGGGTAAAAATTTGTTTTTCATTGTTAATGGTAATTTTTTGTATTTGACGAATTCTCTTAAATAAGATTACACATAAAAACCTGACTGTGGTCAAACCTCCTTCCCTGAATTTTATTCTACCCAAGTTTGCCAGAAGGCTCTCATGATCACTTCAGGTTAAATCATATGCACGGTAAATGTAGTAGCGCTCAGCCACCCATGCGTCTATCTAAATTTAAAGAGACTAATTGGGGAGGGACATTCGATTAATGGAGCCTATTTACATCTTTTTTATGAGCTTCAAAACTGCCCTGCAATCGCTCCTAAAAATCCAGAGGAGGTGATATCGGTATCTAAAGAGTCTTCATAAAGATTATTTATTGCAAATGAGCACCAGAGATTACGATTACTCATAAAAAAAACCACCCCTAAAATTCGGGATGGCTCGGTTTTTTGTTAGGCAAGAAGTCATTTCGCCTTCTTAATGTTTTTAGCTTAATCAACCACTAATCTTTTGGTCAATTTGCTGTTGCCTAACTTGATAAAATACATTCCTTTGGGCAATCCAAGAGCGTCAGCATCCAATGCTAAGCTTGTTTGGTTTGCCTTCACCGCAAAGCTTTTCACCACTACCCCCAAACGGTTATAAATGGTTACCTGAGAAGATTTAGCCTGTCCTTGAAGCTTTACTGTAAAAGCTCCTTTGGTTGGATTAGGAAATACATTCAAATCTGCATCTGAAAACAATGTATTGTTTAACTCAGTCTTGTTTTTATCAGTGACAGCAATACTGGTAATGAGCGTTTTAGAAAATGATTTGCCAGAGGCTTTCACCTGGATATGGTAAATGCCACTCGCCAGTTTTTCGGTAATTCTGGCCACGTAACTATTTCCTTTTTTCTCAAAACTGATCGGAATTTCTACCTTTTCGGCATCTTTTAGCTGTAGGTCCATCATTCGTTGGAGTGTTGCCGAAACTTTAACCTTTTCGCCTACCAAATCTCCATTAGGCTGCACGACAGATGCCGATAAAGTAAAAGGCGCATCATTGGTATGTACCAGCTTTTCATCCGTTAAACCAGTATTTAAAACTACCTCTACTCCATTTTCTGGCAAAATAATTACTGGTGTCCCTTCTTTAGAAGCGATTGTATATTTACCGGGAGTTAGTTTGCCCAATGTGTAGAAGCCCTTGTTATCACCTTTGGTGGTTTTATTCATAGGCACTGCCTTTATCACTTTTGATAAAGCATCGGTCGCACCTACTCTCCTTATTTGTAGGTTTGTACTCGATGATAGGGTATTGGCCAATATGGTAATGTTACCCGCCCCCTTCTCTACTAAAAACTCTTGTTGCCCAGCTACCGACGTAGTGACTTGCATTTTACTACGCACAATCGCATTTGGATTGTAGCTTTTCTTGGTTCGGGCCACACTGCGTCGCTGGTTTGAACCTTCCAAAATGCTTTTGAAATAAGGCCAGAACAAGCCTCCACGTGTCACCTCAAAATGATCCAGGTAAGTTTCGTCAGGGCCATCGTAGAAAGTGATCCCTAAAAACTTATCTGGTTCCAACCCACTAAAAAGCGAGGTGCTATTGGGTCTCTTGGCATTCTGATAGGCAATTACTCCGTCATTTCCTCCGGTTGATTTGCTTCCTTCGGCCAGGTAGAGTAAACCTTGTGGAATAGACAATCTTGCCAATGGGCCATTGCCCCATCCACCTAGGGTGGTCACACCAACGGTATTGTTGGGGTTATTGTCGGTAATAGACCTGAAATAGTTCATGTACCCTCTTTCCAAACATTTGGTAGCATCGTTGTCCTGCATAAAAATGATATTTAGGAGGGCCAATAAATCTGCATTTGCCAGCTCTGCCAGGCTGGTACCAAAGTGTGCGCCACCCACAGTAAATACTTGGGATACCTTCGATTTTGCGCCAAAATGAACAATGGCAGCATCGGTATCTACCGCGCCTTTGCTCCAGGCAACAATGACTACTTTTGATACGCCGTAGTAAGACTTAATCTGATCGAGCATGTTAGACAACATGTTACCATTGGTCCACATATGCCGATTGGGAGTCATAGATACAAACGCCGAACGGTACCCATCTCGATAAACATCAGCGTAGGCATTGTCACGCCCATTGTACCATACACTGGCACTACTTGCATAGCCGTGCACAAATACAATGACTGGCTTATTCGATGAATTTGACGGGGTCCGTCCATAATAAATGGTGTTGACATCATTTCCGTCGTACAGATCGGTACCCACCGGGATCAACTCCACTCCTTCTTTAGTAGAGGGCATCCCTAGTAAATATTGGTTTGCTGTTCCATAATTTTCTATAAAAGAAAAATCAAACCCTGGGTTTTGATATGGAAATTGTGCAACTAGCTTGTGACTAATAATTGTAAAAAGACACAATAAGGGGATTAGATAATTTGATTTGTGTAACATAATTTAAGGTGTATAAATTGTATATATATAACTGTTGATATGAATATAGTAACACAATATTTAAAATACACAATATTCTATAAATATTATGAAAACTTAGAAAAATACTATAAATTAAATCAGATTAAATATTAATTTTCATCGATAACGGGATTTTGGCTCGTTGTATCAAGCTTTTAGAGGGGTAATCAAGGGCCTATCAATCAATAGAAATACCGAGGCTTATTTCCACTAACGGAGAACCATTTGATTAGAAGACATATATATTAAATATTGCTTTTAAAGAGCTTTAACTTATTTTCAGTTATACATTTACACTAATACTTCTAAATAGTTTGGCCAAAAAATATTCTTTACTTACCTGGTTTTTGGTGCTTTTGGGTATACCTATAGCAACACAAGGAGGGAGTAATTATGTCAAAATCACAAAAACATAAAGTAAGAACTAATTTGTCATTAAATGACTAATAGTTATAATAAAAACGAGTCGGTCATAAAAAAAATACTATAAAGATTTGATGATGGTACAGATGAGTGATCAACTTGATTTACAAGCCTCTACTACTCAAACTATCCCGAAAGAATGTCTTGGAATTATTCAACTTGCCCCAGTTTACTGCTACTTACAAGGCGGGCTTTTTTTCACAAGAGCAAAACTTTTTGTTACTTTCCTTTGAGACAAAACCTTGTTCATTAATTTGGGCAAGTTTTTTTGTTTATGCATACTTGCAGGTACTCATTTGTATGTAATCAAAAACCATCAAAATAATGGAAGATAGAATTATCATTATAGCCACCTCTAAATTGATTGAGAATCAATTGCCCCAGTTGCGAGAAGTAATAAAGGAACTACAGGCGCATTGTGCCAAAACAGAAGAAGGTATGCTACAGTACGATTGGTATATATCAGAAGACTCAAGTACAATCCGGGTATTGGAAACCTATACCAACTCTGAAGCGGTTTTATTTCATTTTGATAACTACAAATCTTTTGCCTCTAGACTGGGAGAGTTCAGGACTTTTGTAAGCCTTGAGGTATTGGGCAATGCCAGTGATGCATTGAGAGAAAGAGTAAAGAAGATCAGTGCTCAGCATTTTACAATCATCTCGCATTTGAATAAATTGAAATAGCCCCTGTTTAATGTTAATGATTCGTTATCAATTAGGCATTGACCACCCACATACCATAATTTGGCAAAACAAAATTTAACCATTGATTAAAACCATAAAAATACCATGTTGAAAATCATGAAAAACATTGCGCTCAACTTTGGGCTGATTGGGCTGATGACGACTAGTGGGTGGGCTGCAAACCTGAATACTGACTTTGAAGTAACAACTATTGCCAAAAATGTCTACAGTATTGTTTCTCCGTCCAAAGGCTTGCCTACTCCTGAGAATAAAGGATGGAATTCCAATGTCCACTTTGTGGTTACGGGAAAAGGAGTGCTACTTTTTGATACCGGATCATCTGAAGCGATTGGTCACAAAATAAAAAAAGCCATTCAATCAATCACTGATCAACCCGTTCGCTGGGTAATTAACTCGCATAGTCATGCAGATCATTGGTTAGGCAATGCGGCGTTTACTGATACGGCTATTGAAATCATCACAAGTAATCAGGCGTTTGCTACGATGCAAAAACATGGACCAGGGGCAGTGAAATTTTACTCTCGTGTCACTAAAGGAACCATTGGTGCTACTCGTCTTGTGTATCCGACTTTGTTATTGACTAAGGGGCAAAAACGTAATTTTGGAGGAACAGAGGTGGAATTCATTTTTTCTAACAATGGTCATTCTCCTGGAGATATTTTGATGTGGTTGCCCAAGCAAAAAATCATATTTGGTGGAGATGTATTAAGCTCCGACTGGATGCCAATGATCACAGGTCATGGTAACGTTCCAAACTTAATTAAAACCCTTTACTCCATCGCCAAGCTCAACCCCAGCATTGTTTTAACAGGGCACGGCAAAGCAACCACTGCAAAGGCTATTAGGCGAGATGCTGATTTATTATCCAGTGTTTGGCAAGAAGTAAAAGTAAACTATGCAAATGGCAAAAAATTAAATGAGACCTTATTAGCTATTCAAGCTAAACTGGGAACTAAACATAAGGCATTATATAAAGATTTTGCCTCAGAGATTGAGCGACATGTAAAGCTGATGTATAAATTACAACAATAGGAGGTTTTCCTAATCCCTTATTTTGCAAAGCTCGTATCGGTTTGCGCCAAGCTGTTACGAGCTTTTTGTTCTTTGCCCTTCTAGTATATGTCTGTATAGATAATTTGATAAAAATGAGTATATTAATCTGATTTTACTTGGCCTAATAACTACTCCATTTAGCCAAACAATGGATAATCATCAGTAAACATTAGATTAATGACATTTTACGAAAAAGAGGTACACCGAATTCGTCAAAGCATCTATGCTAACCAAGGGCAACTTGATGTTGTCATGGCAGTTCGAGTGTATATCAATCATCATTATGACGATGCCAACTTGAATTTGGACTTACTGTCGCACATTCACTGTATGTCTAAATATCACCTGTTACGTTTGTTCAAAAGATATTATGGCCTCACCCCCAGGCAATATTTAATGAACAAACGCATTGAGCAATCTAAAGAATTCCTAAAAAATGGCCTATCGGTCACTGAAACTTGTTTTGCGGTGGGATTCCAAAGCCTGGGATCGTTTAGTACTTTATTTAAAAATAAAACTGGAAAATCCCCGGTTCAATTTCAAAAGAGCAACTTTCAAGAAGCAACCTAATGCCTGATGCTATATCTTGCGGACTCTAATCTTAAACTTAAAACGGCAAATACAATGAGAGTAACAGTGATTAGTATCCCGGTAAGAGACCAGGAAAAGGCATTACGATTCTATACCGAAAAGTTGGGGTTTCTTAAAAAGATTGATCAACCTGTAGGAGATGGCAACAGGTGGTTAACGGTAGTTTCCAAAGAGGCGCAAGATGGACCTGAAATATTGTTGGAACCCGCGCCCAATCATTTTGAGCCAGCAAAAGTCTTTCAGGATGCCTTAAGAGAGGCTGGAATTCCCTGGACTCAGTTTGATGTGGATGATGTAGAAGCCGAATATGACAGGCTGAGTAAGCTTGAGGTAGTGTTCAGTATCAAACCCACACAAATGGGTACCGTAAAAATCGCCGTTTTCAACGACACCTGCGGTAATAATATTCAACTGGTGGAGCACTTGAGCTAATTGTAGCGTTGAACCTAAAAAATCAGAAAAAGTCCGCTAGTATGTGTATCTGACGTAGTACTCGGATACACATCATCAAAACATTTATTTGCCTCAAAATCAGTAATAGTTTACTAATGATTTTTTCAATTGGGCTTTATTTTCCCAGAATTGTTGCTTGATCTTTTTCATGACTGACTCAAATTCGGGGTTATTTTTCAATGGTTTCATAAGCGGGTCTTTTTCTAAAAACAATACAATCCAATATTGGTAATTATTTTTGGAGGCGAATATTTTCAGTTGTTCAATCGCTTGACTCAGTTTTCCTTCGTGCACATACTTTGCAGCCAACCCCGCAGGCTGGTAAATGGATTGGTCAACCTGACAGTGCTTCGAAAAGGCCCTATAAAAATTGGCTGCTTGCTCCATTCGCCCCATTTTTTCATAAGTAATCCCTATCTTAAGATCTTCAAAAGGATAAATATTTACATTGTTTTTCTTCTTGAACTTTACAAATTTTTGATAATAATAGAACGCACTGTCATACTTTGCCTGGAAATAATAAAGTTTTGCCACATCCTGGAGAATATCCAAACGAGTAGTATCTTTTTTCCATTCCTTTGCCAACAAATTGGTGGTTTTATCTATATTTTGATGTTGGGCGTGGTCAATAAATATTTTTAAATGAGGGGCAAATTCATTTTCTGGATGATGACTCAACGATAAATTGATATACTCCTGTGCCTCCTCTACAAAACCATTTTGAATAAAAGCATTGCTTAAGTGCAAATAGATATAACTTTTACCAATAGAATCATTCGATGCAATATCGAGTTGTATGCCTCGCAATGCGTACTTCAGGTACTTGGCAGTATTGGGTATCACTTGGGCATACATGTGTGAAAGCAGATTTACCACAGAGGCTGAGTTGGGGTTATACTCCAGGGCTTTTTCTAAATGAGGTACTACCTGCTGAAACTCTCGGTTGTTGATGTAATAAAGTGCCTTGGCTATGAGGCTTTCAGCCGATTTTGTGTCATAAAGTAAGGCTTTGTCGGCGTTCCTATTGATGATATCAGTATAGCGTTTTTCGGTTTTATTAAAATCAAGGTAAAAGTATGCTCTGGCGATTTTGGCATATGCCATCGAAAATCGAGGATCATGTTGGATGGCTTTTTCAAACAAAGGAATAGACGCTTTCAAGCCTTCTTCAGTCTCTGCCTGAAATAACTCCATGGCCCTTAGGTAATAATCGTATGCCAATAGATTCTTGGTAGGTTTCTTATCAATCTGCTCCAGTTCGGCAGGGGTTACTTTTGCCTTGATCGCATTGGCAATTTTCTTGGCTACTTCATTCTGTAAAGAAAAGATATTCACTACCTGATAGTTATATTGTTTAGACCATACAGGTGTATCACTTGCGGCTTCAATCAATTGGATATTCAATAATACCTGATTACCAATGCGTTGCCCGCTTCCTTCTACTAAGTAACTGACATTTAGCTCTTTGGCTATTTCTGAGATGTTCTTTCTGGTATTCCTATATTTTTCTACTGATGTCCGGCTTATTACCCGTAAATCTTTTATCTTTTGTAAATTATTAAGCGATGACTCCATCAATCCATCTACAAAATAGAGATTGGCAGAATCACTACTCATATTCTTAAAAGGTAATATAGCAATCGATTTTTCCAGGTGAACATTTTGAGTAGAGGTAATGGTTGGGGTTTTACGTAGGAAAAGAAATCCCCCCAAAACCAACACAGCAAATGTGGCCACAATGATAGGCAAGCGATATTTGTTGAAGAAGCTTTTCGGCACTTCTTTGTCATCTACTACCTGTATCGGCCTTTTTTCATCATCTCGGTTTACTACCGCTACTTTTTCAGAAACTCCTTTTCTAACTTCTCCCGGTGAGCGCCCATAATGTTCTCTAAAACATTTGATAAAGTAAGAGTTGTTTCCAAATCCTACCTGATAAGAAATTTCAGACACAGTAAGCTCTGTTTGCTCCAATAGCTCCATACCTTTCTGAAGGCGTATAAGGCGAATAAATTGGCTCACCGAAAGGTCTGTTTGCTTTTTCACTTTTCTCAGCAAATTCGAACGGCTCATATGCATGAGGTCAGCCAATTCTGAAACCCCAAACTGTTCATTAGAGAAGTTCTCTAAAATGAAAGCTTCAGCTTGTTCAATAAATTCTCCTCGAAATGATGTATAAGGCATGTTGTTTTATACTGTAACGAAAGCACAAAGTTACTCAAAATTTTTACTGGATTGCATTTGATTTTTAGCTGAAAAACAAGGCATTTGCGTCATAATTTACACTGTTGCATCATAATTTTTATCGCTACAACAAATTTGATACATATGGCTACATATGGATTTAGTCTCACCCTGCCATTTATTAAATCTTTGTACCATCAAAAAGTAAATTTTTAATCATTAAAACTAAATCATGAAAGTACAAAGTGTTAGTTCTTTTAAAATGACCATTCAGATTTCACTCCTTTTCATTTTTTTTGCCAGTGCCTGTGCCCAGCCTGAAAAAAACAATACTGCTCATAACGCAGCAATTAAATCCGAAGAAATTAAACCCAAAATGGATATCCACACCGCTGTCATAAAGGGAAAACTAGAAGTAGTAAAGCAACATATCAAAGCAGGAACTGATATGAACCAAAAAGAACCCATGAGTAGTGCCACTCCGCTCATGTCGGCCATTACATTTAATAAACCTGCCATAGCCAAGGCATTAATTGAAGCAAATGCAAATCTATCTGTAAAAAACAAGGATGGGTCTACGGCTTTGCATACCGCGGCATTCTTTGGTCGCATAAAAATGGTGCAAATGCTTCTTGATGCTAAAGCAGACAAAACCATCAAAAACAATTTTGGTGCTACCCCAAGAGAAACTGTACTGGGAGAGTTTGCCCAAATGAAGCCAGTTTATGAAATGCTTATTCAGCAGTTAAAACCTATGGGCTTTGTATTGAACCTCGAAGAGGTAAAAAAAGCGCGTCCAATGATTGCCAAAATGTTACGATAATTCATTCTTTATCCACACTTAAATGACAACAGAGAGAAGGCACGATGTAGATTGGTTGAGAGTGATTACCATTGGCTTGTTACTTATTTATCACATTGCCATCATGTTTCAACCCTGGGCGATGTTTATAGGTTTTATCAGAAGCGACGGGGTAGTAGAGAGCCTGTGGATTCCTATGATGATGCTCAATGTGTGGCGCATTCCGTTGCTATTTTATGTATCGGGTATGGGGCTGTATTTTGCGATGCAAAAGAGGAATAGTAAGGCGCTCATCCTGGAACGATCCAGGCGAATTCTTTTGCCATTTGTTTTCGGTTTTTTGGCCATTACTCCTTTGCATGTATTTATCTTTCAGAAATACTATAACCTACCTTTAAGCTATTATCCCAGTAGTGGACATCTATGGTTTTTGGGCAATATTTTCATCTATGTTCTTTTGTTATCGCCGCTTTTTTTCTACCTAAAAAGGGTAGGTCCATCGAAATTCAAAAACGCGATTTCAAAGGTTATGGCATATGCTGTAGGCCCGCTATCTATCGCTGCTTTTTTTATGGTAGAAATAGGATTGGTTAAACCAAAAATGTTTGAACTATATGCCCAAACTTGGCATGGGTTCTTTATGGGCCTTCTTGCCTTCTTTTTTGGTTTTTTGTTTGTGTACAGTGGCAAAGCTTTTTGGCAAACAGTTTCGAAATGGAAATGGCTGTATATTGGCATCGCCACTGTTTTATACATTGTTCGGCTCACTGGGTTTGGGGCAATATCCAATATGTACATCACTGTGGTAGAATCCAACTGCTGGATATTGGGTGTTTTTGGTCTGGGGTATCATTACCTCAATAAACCAAGCGCCTTATTAAGCTATTTGAGCCAGGCAGCTTATCCGATATATATTATCCATATGTTTGTGTTGTATGCTGGGGCTTGGATTATTTTACCTTTATCTATCCCTCCTTTACTCAAATTTCTGGCTATTACCGCATTTACCTTTGTTGTTTGTTTTCTAATGTATGAATTTATCCTCAGACGAGTCGCTATTTTAAGGCCGTTGTTTGGGCTTAAGTAGCTTGTGGGGTATGATGAACAGGTAAGTACAAGCTATGGGGTTGCTTGTACTTCACCCTCATATAAGATAACAAGGGTTTGATACCTTTCCCAAGTTGTGAAAAAGAGAAAAGAATGTTGTATATATGGGCATTGTAATGCATAAAAACCCATATTGAATGTTCAGTGCCAAACCCTACATAGACATCAGCAAGCTTGAAAAATGGAATATCGAGTTTGATCTGCAACTGACCCAAAAAGCCGCCAAAAAAGGAGCGATTTTTCTGAAAGAAGGCCAAAGGTGTGACCACCTTTATTATATTCTAAATGGATTTACCCGGGTATATTATTTGGATTTAGATGGAAACGAAGTCACCCATTGGTTTTGTGCCAAAGACTCTATGATCACCTCCCCCTTTAGTTTTGTAAAACGCGAGCATAATATACTCTTTTTTGAGGCTCTTGAAGATACCGAATGTATGCTCATCAGCGCTCGCCAAGTAGAAAAACTGATTCACCACCTCCCTGAGTTGGGCGAAGCGTTTAGACATATCAATGCCGAATTTGCTATGGTTTTGAGTAGAAGAATCATGAGCATACATACCGAAACCGCCGAGGAGCGTTATCTGAAACTGATGAAAGAACACCCTCTTATATTTCAAAAAGCCAAGTTGTCTCATATTGCTTCATTTCTGGGCATTACCCAACAAAGCCTGAGTAGGATCAGGAAAAATTTATAGTCAGTTTGGAAAGCCTCAGCTTTGTATTGAACACTAAAAACAGCGCAACAGGAATTTACAATGTCCAGTTAAATGTACAAATATGCAACTAAACAAATCTTGCCTAGTCATTGGGTAGTGCAAAATAAAATATAATTAGGTTCCCAAAGTTTTTCACCATTACTAAATCAGGAAAAGTAATTTCTTTTTACGTTAAGGTTGAAAAATGTCCTATTTTAAGAGTAGAGAAATCACCAACAAATTACCGCTTATAGTCAAACACTTTACCATATAATATAACCAAATGAATTTAAGACGATTCTTTTTTATCATCTTGGTTTTTGCAGCCTGTAGTCAGGCGCAAACCGCCAATCATCCTTCTACAAATGCCAGTGGTATCAAACCTTCTAAACTATTCCACCGGGCTTATACCAGCATAGGAACTTTAAATCGCCCAGCCCTGGTTTTGGTGCTCCACGGTGATGCCCCATTTAGCAAACCTTCTTATCAGTATGCCATTGCCAGAAAAATAGCCAAAGAAAATAAAAATGTGGTAGCAGTGGGCATTCTCAGGCCTGGCTATACCGACAATGAGGGCAACCGCTCTGAGGGCGAACGAGGAAATACCTCGGGAGATAACTACACCAAGGAGGTGCTTTCATCCATCAATTCGCTGACCAATCAATTGAAAAAAAAATACAATCCTTCAAAGGTAATTTTGGTGGGGCATTCTGGCGGAGCAGCCATTTCGGCAAACCTAATTGCTGAATATGCAGACTCATACAATGCAGCCTTACTTGTCTCCTGTCCTTGTGACTTGCACCCCTGGCGAAAACACATGAAAACACTGCAACCCAATACCAGTATCTGGGATGCCAAGGTAAGCAGTCTTTCTCCCATTGAACAGGTAAAGCGCATTGACAATGATACACAAATCGGGGTGATTAATGGAACCAATGACCGCACAATCCCTCTACATATTGTGCGCAAATATGTAAAAGCACTGGAAGCCAATCACAAGAAAGTCAAGTTTGTTCTACTCAAAAATCAAGGCCACAGAATCGCATTTAACCCAAAAGTATTCGAAATGGTGAAAGAACTTATTCAATAAATGGCGATGATCATTTGAAGTATTTTAAAGGCTGTATCATAATTCAAGCGCTACCAAATTTTCTTTAAGAAAAAATCGCTTTACCTGTATTTATACCTGATAGGTAGGGTGTTCAGAGTTTTTTTAAAATTCCCCTAGTTTTTGTAGCCTTTTTGAGTTTCAAAAATTAAAGAAGGCTCAGTTGATAGAATAATATACCTATTCGAGTTCCATAATAAAAATGGCT
>DMXI01000493.1 GCA_003483885.1 Microscillaceae bacterium | reverse complement strand
CGACAGGTCGGAACTGTGAGCCGATGCATCGGGGAGGCGATGAAGTTGTTTTTTAAAAGATTAAGTCCTAAGATAAGAGGAGAAAATCCTTAGCCTGACGGCTATGGTGGAGACACAAGCGAAGGCAACCGTGCCGTTGGCCCAATGTTGTTTCCTTAAGGGTTTAAGTTTGCAGCGTTAATCCACGAAAGCCCCCTTTAATTCCCCCAAGGGGGAAAACGGTACTCGCAATATGGACTCGATTCTAGTTAAGGAAACAGCATTGGCCGTTGGCCAGGTCCTCACGGCCAACTTTTGCCAAAATGTCTAGTATGATTGTAGATGTAACCTTGACTTTTAACGAAGTGATTTTTGTAGGCGTAATTATACTGTAAACTAAGTTTCTTTATTTTTTGTAATCACTCTAAAAATGTCTAAAATATCATTTCTTGTAGGGTCTTAGCAAAGGAAGACTATACAATGGAACTAATACAATCAATCATCACATCGCGAAACACGCCGTCCTTGGTGGGACCAAAGGAACTAACCCTGAAATAATAAGGTTGTAAGTCCTGGTTTCTATTGGGCAATAGACAAATTAATCATTAAACATCAATCATCATATTAAGACAAAGTATGGATACCACAACGGCAATAAGTTTATTAGGGAATATAGCGCATCAAGAACAACCACAAACTTGGGGAGATATAGGCGCAGGCACGGGGGTGTTTACGGTAGCACTTCAAGAGGTTTTGGCCTCTGGGAGTGTAGTGTGGGCGGTAGATAAAAACCCGCATGTGCTATGGAACTTGCCCGCCCAAAATGGGGTGAACATTCGGGTAGAAGAAGGGAATTTTGAGCGAAATATGGAGCTGACGACTTTTGATGGTATCGTGATGGCCAATGCTCTCCATTACGCCGCTGACCCGGTACCTGCATTGCAAAACGTACTGCAACACCTCAAACCAGGAGGTACATTTATCTTGATAGAGTATGATTCTGATAGAGCCAATCCCCCCTGGGTTCCTTATCCCATTAGCTGGGCCAGGTTTCAGGCATTGGCTCCACAGGTAGGCCTTCAAGCACCCGAAAAAATTCATCAGGTAAGCTCGCGTTATGGGTACGATTACATTTATTCAGCTATGGCGCTTCGCTCTGCTGACTAAGCCAACACTAGCTTTCTAGCTTTCATCAATGGCCAAATAGGTAAAGGTTTGGTTCAGTAGTTGGTACCCTATTTCGCCAAAAGTAGCCGCCCCTGAATAACCAATACTATGCTGATCCAGTTTGCCATACAAATAGTTGAGAATGCAATTACAATTGTAAATAATGTGTTGCTCCTCTGCCAGAGCCTGAATAGCTTTATCGGCAAAGGCTTTGACATAATCATCCGTTTTTTTGGATAGGGTATACTTTCGCCCAGCAAATAATGGTGCATAAAAAATCACTTGTTGGTTTTCATCATCTAAGCGTTGGAAGCTTACATTGACCGAAGCTCCACCATAATTGCTCACCAATGGGTAAGAAACATCCAGCGCATTTTCTTTGACAAACTCATATAAGTTTCGTCTCTGCCCATCTATCAAACAATCCTGAACCGTAAAACCATCTTGGAAAACTTCCAGAGAAATCTCATTAGAAGGCTCAAATACATTGACGATTTCCAAGCGGGCTACTTGACGGGCGGGAAGTTTGGCATGCAAAACCACTGCTTCATCAGTAAAGGCTTGCGCGGTTTGTCCATTGTAAACCTTAGAAAGGGAACCTGTGGTAAACTCATCTAAATCGGCTCCAGCAATAAAACCTAATAAAGGATTGGTGTATATATTTGAATAATCAGGCGCATTGAGTGCAAACGATAGGTGAATATCGCGCAAGGCAGGAAGAATCAGAAAATGAAAGCCATTGTCGAAGCCATTTTCACCTACTTTTTGTAAATTGTTAACATTGTAGGTTGCCACTTTAGCATCTACTAACGCATCTGTAAAATCAGTAACAAATATGTGCTCCTTGTCTAAGCGTCCAGGACCTTCTTTGAGGTAAAAATAAGGAATGGTTCCACCAATCCAGTTTCCAGCAGGTAGCTTGCTCAATACTTGCTCATCTCCTGATACCACCAAAGTTTTGCCGCTTTTTATAAGACCTATCGTAGTATCCAAATCTAACAATTGATGGTTTTTGATATCTACTGTTTTCATATTCACCACTCTTTAAAAATTATTTTAAAATCGTTTTGAACTGCAATGGCATATTTTTCACAAAGTTGATAAAGATCGTCAGTGGCTTCGTCTGGCGTTAGGGTACCATTTTCAATTTTACGCTTGTATTCATTACTTTTCATTTGTAGCACAAAATTTTTAAAATAGTGCTTAATCTCACCAGTCACAATCATTTTCCATTCCTCCCGGTCTCGGGGAGGAATTGTATATTTTTTAGATGTTTCCTGCATAAAGACCAAATTTTCTTCTGATAAATCTCTAATATACAAATCCATCTATAAATCTCACTATATGTTTTAGTAAAATTTATATAAACCCAAAAAGCCGATGACTCTCTATTTTCTCACCTATATGAGGCAAGTATCATAGATAAATCATCGGCTTTTGATGATGCCAACTAGTAGTAACGCCTACTTAAAAAAGCGATAGGTTACTCCTATAATGAAGGGATCATAGATGTTACGAAAACGGTCGTTGTCCAAATTCAGTTTACGATCGGTAGTGTATTCGCCAAAAAGGTGTCCCAAGGCGAGTTTAATCCCTAGCTTATCGTTAACCCAATAACGTACATAACGCTCCGAATGTAAACTACCAATGTCTCGTGCTCCTCCTAACAACAAATTCGTGGGCGTAGGTTTGGCGGTTTCTTGAGATTGCTCTACCCCAGCCACTGAGTAATTCCCTGTCTGACTTCCTCCAAAGCCTAGACCAGCCACATCAATATTAAACCCTGCCTCGAATCTTCCCCAGGAAATCTGCAAATGGATGGCTGCGTTTAAACTATGAATGGTGCCTCCCGAGATAGCCAGGCGATCATCGCTTTGAAATTTTTCTGGTGAAGCGGTTAAGCTTGTGCTGCTCAATGCGTTGGCAGTATAACGCACGCCATACCCAACCCCAAACTGAAGCTTTTTGATCAGGTTAATCCGGTGAATACGCTGGAGCATCAAAGCAGACGAAAAGTTTTGGTTGGCAGTCCCGACCGTAAAATCTACTTCCAGTTTACTTAAATAGCTGTTTTGCGCAAAAGAAGAGGTCGCAATGAAGGCAGTAAAAGCCAATAACAAGGTGAATTTTCTCATATATGTAAATGGGTTAAGGTAATGAATGACCTCTTACCAAGAGGTCACTATTTCTGATTGATTAACTAAATCGAATGTGAATAGTTTCTTTTTAAATTTAGCCAAAATTAACTAAAATTCACCCTAACAAATGTCACCTACCCTACATAAGTTCCGCGTTATCAATTCTTTAACAACCTCTCTTGAGAGGATACTAATAAGGATTTAAGAAACGTATTCGCAATAATTGCAAGATTTTCTCTGCTGCCTGAATTGCTAGGCTTCGTTATTTTTCTTGCCCGTAGCGCTGCTACGAGCTCACCGTCCCGCAGACTGGCTCAACATCTACCAGATGTTGCCATCTCGCCTAACAATCCATACATATGACCAAATCAGGCTCTTATTTTGAAAACGTTCCTAAATGATCCAATAACAAGTAGCTTGCGGTCAAATTATATAGATCCAAATCCTGCGCATCACGCAGCTTGGCCTTAAAATCAGACAAGTTCATCGTTACTACCTCTATAAACTCGGTATCGTCTAATCGCTGCTCCTGTACTTTTTCGCAACCTGTGGCTACAAAACAATATTGGCTACCAGTACCGTAAGGCAAAGTGACAATTTTCTTGAAGAATACCTCTTCAGCCTGATACCCAGTTTCTTCCAGCAACTCCCGGCGAGCTGCTACTTCAGGCGCCTCGTTGGTATCTATATAGCCCGAGGGGGTGCTCATCAATATTCGTTCGGGTCCTGGACGAAACTGCCGTACCAACAACACTTGCGCATCTTTGGTAATGGCCGCAATGGAAGCAAAATTGCCTCCTGCTACGATATCATATTCCATCGATTTACCAGTAGGAAGCTCAAAAACACGTTTAATAATACTTCGATAACCATTGTATACTTTGGTTTCTTTCAGTTTTGTCCAGGGGGTAATTTTCATGAAATGAAATTTTTAATAATTGATATTGATTTGTTGGTTATTAGCTCCAGGCCTGACAGTTTTTTGAAGCATATCGGGTAAGGTATTTAGAATTAGCTTCGCAGAGCTTGAACTTCGTTCTGCGGTTAATGAATTTCTTCCCCACGTTTTTATTTTTGATAATCAAAATATAAAAGCTGATCATTACCATTGAAAAAACAAAAGCTCAAGTAGTTAGGCCGAGAAATCCTCCTTTGAAGGAGGACTAAGGAGGATGTTTAGCGCTTCACAATCAAGCGGTTAGAAATCAACTAACATCCTCCGCCGTAAACGGCACCTCCTTCAAAGGAGGAATCCCTAGATTTCTAAGAATACTTTTGTATTTTAGAAAAGGTAATCGAGGTTGTGATTTTTTTTCAAATAATTTAATTCCAAAAACGCAGGGAATTTTTTTTAAACCGCAGGGCGAAGCCCAAGCTCAACGAAGTTAATTCTTAACACCCTACCTTACAGGTCTAAAAAGCCTTTTTCTCAAAGAAAACTCTTTAGCAGCAAATTTATGATAAAGCCTTCTTTAGCCAAAATATCCAGTAATATGTACCCAAAGGTAAAAGCTAAAAATGAAAAGCCAATAGCTCGTTGTTCCTCATCACTTATCATCTTTGAGGATTTCGTAGCGCATTTGTATTTGTAGATCATACTGGAGCATGGGTTTGATCGGGTTTTTGTCCAGCACTTTGTCATAAAAACTATCATTGGGTGGATCATAATACACTGTTTTGAGTTTACGCAGGTTGATTTGGGTATAATTGCGGCGGTTTCGGTTGTAGTTAATCAAACTGGCTGCCTTGCCTGCCTGATAAGAGCGATACATACTGATGGGACGATGGGCGCCAAACTTTTCAAATGCAACCATACTTCGAGAGGCAAGCTTTATGCGCGTATTTTTTAGGTAATTATTCTTTTTGCGCTCAATAATTTTGCGTGCTTCTGCCCACAGGGCTTCATATACAGTCATCTGATTATCAATCAAATAGTCTACTTTGATTAAATCAAATATTTGATGGGTAGCCGCTAATTTTACCAAACGGCTCAGCATGGTGTTTTTTCGGTAACGAATGGCGATGTTCTTTTTTAACTCAAAGCCTTCTCTTTTTTCTTTAGCCACTTTAGTAGTGGCGTTATAGTCAAATCCATAAACTTGGTTTTGGGTAACCACATCTATGTAATAGTCAGATGGCTTGATCCCGTTTTTTTGCAAATCTTTGACAAAGCCCTCAAGCTGTTGGTCAATTTTGGTGTTGCATTGTAGCACAGTGGGCGCTTCTACTGCCAGGCCAAAAACCGCCACATACTCATCGGCTTCTACATATTTGAGTACGCGGGCTGTTACTAACATGGTAGAGTCGTTGACTACTATGCTTTGCGGAGAAAAAGAAGAGCGATAAGAACGATTTCGGTTGTACTGTGCATTGCGATTGTAGGCGTTTCCTACTTCCTGAGCTAAGGCCTCCGTGGTCATCAATAATATGAGGCCCAAAGAGATGATTGTCAAGTGTTTTTTCATAGTAGATTTTTTAGGTTTCCTGATCAATATAAATTTTATCTCACAGGCTATAAAAGCTTTTCAAAATAAATTTATAATTTGACAGAACCAGTCTTTGTCAGAAAATACACATTCACCAGTAGTCCTTGTTTGGTATATACACTTAACAGCACCAACAAGTCAGCAAACGACTATTTAAAACAAGTTTTTAATACACTACGAATAAACAAGATGTTTTTATGATCGATAAAATCACGCACCTTGAGCAGGAAGCCCGCAAACTGGAACCGGGTCCTGAAGACCGAGAACACTATTTACAACTTATCAAACAATACACCGAAGATTTACTCCAAAACCTACCCGAAGCTCCTGCCAACATTCCACCTATCGACGAAGGTAAAGGTTTGCATGAAGCTCCCATCAACGACCAACCCATTTCAATGGCAAACGCTATTGAACTCATTCGCCATAATATTGATCAGCAAGCCCTTAACCCAGCTTCGGGAAGGTACTTGGCCTATGTGCCAGGAGGTGGTGTGTATCCTGCTGCTCTGGGTGATTACTTAGCGGCAGTAGCCAACCGTTACTCAGGCGTGTATTACGCCTCACCAGGCGCAGTACGTCTAGAAAATATCCTCATTCGCTGGATGTGCGATATGGTGGGGTTTCCAGCCGAAATATCAGGTGGAAACCTCACTTCGGGAGGCTCTATTGCCAATCTGATAGGGATTATTGCCGCCCGTGATAGCACCAAACTAAAAGCCCGGGAATACGAACAGGCTGTGTTTTATGTAACCAGCCAAACCCACCATTGTGTGCGCAAAGCCATTCGGGTAGCTGGCATGGCAGATTCTATTATTAGAGAAGTAGCTATGGGCGAACGCTTCAGAATGGATACTCAGGCCCTAGAAACTCAGATAAAAACAGATATGATGGCTGGTTTGCGTCCTTTGATGGTGATAGGCTCGGCTGGAACTACCGATGTGGGCGCAGTAGATCCGCTAGAAGCCATTGCTCGAGTGGCTAAAAAATATGATCTATGGTTTCACGTAGATGCGGCCTATGGTGGTTTCTTTTTGCTCACCGAATTGGGCCAAAGCATTATCCAAGGGATTCATCACGCCGATTCGGTAGTGATAGACCCACACAAGGGGCTGTTTTTACCCTATGGCAGTGGGGTCATTTTAGTAAAGCACCTCAAAAAGTTGTATGAGTCGCAACATACTACCGCCAACTATATGCAAGACACTTATGAGGTAGACGAGTACTCGCCTGCCGATTTATCCCCTGAACTTTCCCGTCACTTTCGAGGGTTAAGAATGTGGTTGCCCTTGAAATTGCTGGGGGTAGCTCCGTTTCAAGCGGCACTGGACGAAAAAATATACCTTTGTCGCTACTTTTACCAAGCGATGAAAAAACTGGAAGGTTTTGAACTAGGCCCTTATCCTGATTTGTCTATTACTTTTTTTAGGTACACGGATACCCAGGAAAACCTGAATCAATTTAACCAGAAACTGGCCAAGGCCATCCAACAAGATGGGCGTGTTTTTTTGTCTACTACTTTGATCAATCACCAATACTATCTGCGTATGGCCGTTTTGAACTTTCGCACCCATAAGGCTGAAATAGATTTGGCGCTGGAGATTATTCAGGAAAAGGTGGCGCTTTTTAGTCAATAGTCCATAGTTTTTTGGTTCGTAGTTAGGAGTTGGTAGTTCGTAGCGTCTGACAGCCATTGGCCGTTGGCTGTTAGCTTTTGACACCTTTGGTCATTGCGAAGCATAACTAATGGCCAAGAACTAAAAGCCTATTCTCATATTTTCAAAACGTTGTCCTGAGCAGCGGTCCATAGTTTTGCGATGCATCGCGAATAATTCATAATTCATAACTCATAATCAGCCGAAGACGGAATAATGAAAGCACCACATACATACGACATACTCATTGTAGGATTTGGCCCGGTGGGCATGCTTGCGGCCAATTTGTTTGGAAAGTATGGCTTGAAGGTGGCCGTATTTGAGCGCAACGAAAAGCTGTATGATTTGCCTCGTGCCATCCATATCGATGACGAAACGATGCGTATTTTGCAGTACGTGGGGCTTCACCAACAAATGCTTAAGGTTTGCAAACCAGTGCCTGGCATGCAATTGGTCAACCGTCAGGGAAAGGTATTGTTGGAAACCTCTAAAGCTGCTACGGCGGGATACGAGGCTAGTTATTTGTTTTTTCAGCCCGACTTGGAAGAAATATTGATCAAAGGCATAGAGCGGTTTGTCAATGTAGAAGTATTTTGGGGTGCCGAAGTAACTCAGGTAAAAACGCAGGAAAAACAGGCCACAGTCTATATCCAACAAGGCCAGAAAACCCTATCGTATGAAGGGAAATACGTATTGGCTTGCGATGGGGCCAATAGCACAGTACGTACTTTGCTCAATTTGCCCCTCAAAGATTTGAAGTTTACCCGCCAAAACCTCAAAACTGATGTTTTACTCAAAGAACCGGTAGAACTCCCCAACTGGATTCAAAAAACTTGTGAACCTAACCGCCAATCTCATGTGTTTCTCAATAGTTTTGAAAACCACGTGCGCTGGGAGTTTTCGTTGCCCAAGCGGACTCCCCACGATAAAACCTACTGGGAAAACCCAGATACCGTTCGGCAATTACTCTCGCTGGTGATTGATCCCGACAAAGTGGTTCCTCGCCATGTAGTGGTGTACAGGTTTGCCACCAAAATTGCCCAGCAATGGCAACAAGGGGCTGTATTTTTAGCAGGAGATGCGGCTCATCAAATGCCACCTTATATTGGGCAGGGCATGTGTGCCGGGTTTCGCGATGTGCTCAATCTGGGTTGGAAACTAAAGTTAGTATTACAGCATGAGGTGAGTCCTCAGATTTTACAAAGCTATCCCCAAGAACGAATGCCACACGTGCGGTTTGTGATGTTTGTAACCTGTTGGGTAGGGCGCTTGTTTATCACCCGCTGGACTTTATTGATTAAAACCTTGGCCAGGATTGCCCCTCAAAAGTGGCGTAAAGTGCAAGTGCCTCCCAAAAAACTCAAAAAAGGATTGTTTGGCAAAAGCCGTCGCTTGCGAGGGCATTTATTTCCTCAGTTTCGGGTAAGCAGTCATCAGAAAACCTGCTTGATAGATGACTGCCTGGGAGATGGTTTCAATATCATAGGTTTTAGCCACCACCCTCAGGATTATTTAACCGAGCAAGAGGTGCGTTTGCTTGAAGATTTAGGCTTTCAGTTTTCTACCATTTTTGAGGTTGCTCCTAACCAAGACCAAGACTCGTCCTTGATTCAGGACTTGGACAACCAATACAAGCGTTGGTTTCGCAAACATCGGGTAGATTTTGTAATCATTCGTCCCGATCGATACATTTATGATGCCGTTCCATTGACAAGCCTGTCGAAGACCATACAACAACTTCAGCAACAATTTTCGAAGACCTAACGCCAGGCTTACTTGTCTTTTCGAGATTTAGTCTTAAATTGGAAGCATACTACTAGACGTTTTGACTAAAGTTGGCCGTGAGGACACGGCCAACGGCGCGGTTGCCTTCGTTTGTGTCTCCACAAACGAAAAATGTCTAGTAGTATGAATTAGAAATTAATTTTTTCGAATCTATCTTTTAATATTTACCCAATGAAAATTGTAGTTGTAGATGGGCACGCCCTTAATCCTGGGGATTTGAGCTGGCAACCCCTTGAGAATTTTGGAGAAGTAACAGTCTATGCCCGCACTCCTCACGAAAAACTGGTGGAACGTTGTCAGGAGGCTGATATCGTATTGACTAACAAAGCCAAATTTGACCGTGAGACTTTGCTGGAACTCACCCACCTAAAATACATTGGAGTATTGGCTACTGGGTACGATTTGATAGATTTAGAAACGGCTAAAGCCAGTAATATTGTAGTCACTAATATCCCTGCTTATGGAGCCATTGCGGTAGCCCAACACACATTTGCTTTGATGTTGGCCCTCATTAACAAGGTAACCGAACACGACCAAAGTGTAAAAGCAGGAGAATGGACTAACAATCCTGACTGGTGTTATTGGAAAGGCCCTTTCCATACTTTGAATGGCCGCCGTTTGGGGATCATTGGGTTTGGAAAAATTGGCCACAAGGTAGCCGAAGTAGCCAAAGCCTTTGGAATGCGTATGTTTTATAACAACTTGTCACGCAAGACCAATGTATACGCCCAGTTTGCCGAATACGAAGAAATTTTTGAGAAGTGTGACATCGTAACCCTACACTTGCCACTGGATGATACCAATCGTGGTTTTGTGAATAAATCATTGCTGAGCCGTATGCAAAAATCGGCCATCTTGATCAACACTTCCCGAGGGGGACTTATCAACGAGCAAGATTTGGCGGATGCATTAAATAGTGGACAAATCGCGGGCGCAGGTTTAGATGTATTGAATACTGAACCTCCTGCGGCTGACAATCCGTTAC
>DMXI01000487.1 GCA_003483885.1 Microscillaceae bacterium | reverse complement strand
TTGATCATTTCACCAATGAGTATTTGGATGGACGTACCCCCAACCCTTGTGTTTTATGCAATACCCACATCAAATGGGATGCATTGTTGCGAAGAGCCGATAAACTGGGTTGTGAATATATCGCTACTGGGCATTATGCCAAGGTTCGCGAAGAAAATGGTCGTTTTGTAATCTCGAAAGGAATCGACGAAAACAAAGACCAGTCTTATGCTTTGTGGGGTGTTTCTCAGCAAAGTTTAAGTCGTACCATTTTACCTTTGGGCAATTTATACAAGTCCCAAATTCGTGAAATGGCCACTGAAAGAGGTTTTATCGAATTAGTAAATAAATCTGAGTCGTACGAAATATGTTTCGTGCCCGACAACGACTACCGTGGTTTCCTAAAGCGTAGAGTCCCTAACTTGGAAGCCGAAGTAGATGGTGGAGACTTTGTATTGGAAGACGGTACAGTAGTAGGCCAGCACAAAGGTTATCCATTTTATACCATTGGTCAGCGCAAAGGATTGGGCATTGCCTTAGGATTTCCGGTGTACGTAACAGGAATTGATAAGAAAAACAACCGCGTAGTGCTAGGTACGGTAAAAGACCTAGAGAAAAACGGTATGTTGGTCAATCAACTCACTTTACAAAAATACGCCGATTTTAATGGTAAATCATTGGAAACCGTGACCAAAGTTCGTTATAACGATTCGGGTACTCCTGCGCGCATTGAGCAAGTGGGTAATGAGATCAAAGTTTGGTTTCATGACCAGGTCAATGCCATTGCGCCAGGGCAGGCGGCTGTGTTTTACGAAGGAAACGATGTAATAGGAGGAGGCTGGATCAAATCTAGCTTTACCTGGAAAGAGGACGAAACCGGAGCCATTGTGGAGCATTCGGCTATTCCTCAAATATAAATTGATTTTTTAAGACAAGGGTGGACCTTTAAAAGTCCACCCTTTTTTTTGTGATAACCAGAGGAGCAACCATACCACGAAACCTTCTGTATTCAAAACAGGTATACCTCACAGAAAAACATCGAGGTAATTTAGTATTTATTAAACAATTGTATGTCTGCTATGAACCAACCCAAAAAGCCCACCCAAATTTTAGTTTGGGTCATTTTTTCATTGATTATAGGTTCCTTTGTGGCCTCCTGTAATACCAGTACCATTGAGCCAGATGCAGTAGCACTAGGTACTGAATATTTTCCGCTGGAAACAGGAAGTTACATAGATTATCAAGTAGAAGACATTCAGTTTACCCTCATTGCGGCTCCTGATACGAGCCGCTACCTCATTCGAGAACTCATTGCCGATAAATTTTTGGATATTAACGGAGATTCGTCTTTTCGCCTGGAAAGATTTCGTAGGCTCAATACCAGTGTAGCTTGGGAACTTGATTCGGTATGGGTAGCCAAAAGATCGTCAGTAAGAGCAGTAGTGATTCAGAATAACCAACCTTTGGTAAAATTGGTTTTTCCTTTAGAAAACAATCGACGTTGGGATGGTAATATTCTCAATGGGTTTAGCGAAAATCTCTATGAAATTCAAAACCTGGGGCAGGCGTTTTCTATAGATACTTTCAATTTTGCCAGAACACTGAAGGTAGTACAGGCCAACGACTCCAGTTTGGTAGGTATTGACCAAAGAAACGAAATATATGCAGTAGATGTAGGGCTGGTGTATAAAGATAGCGTCGTAGTAACATTATGTACCGAAACCCCCGAATGCTTTAACCAAATAGAATCGGGTCGTAAATCAATTCAAAAAATAATTGGTTTTGGTAAACTATAAACCTTGCTAACGATGACATTTGTAAACAATCCTACCAAGCCACTGTTGTATGTATTATTCACCTTCATTTTAGGATCCTCACTTGGAAGTTGCAATGTGGGAACTTTGGAGCCGGAAAATGCTGACTTAGGTTTGGAGTATTTCCCCCTCGAGGTGGGGAGGTATATAGACTATCAAGTAGAGGATATTCAATATACTTTACTCAATCCCCCAGATACAAATCGTTATCAGATTCGGGAACTAATTGCCGAAGAATTTACTGATATTGAGGGAAACCCTGCCTTTCGTTTGGAGCGTTATCGTCGCATAGATGCCAATGCATCCTGGAGGCTAGACTCGGTATGGCAAGCCAAACGCAATAATAATCAAGCCATTATTATACAAAACAATCGCGCATTGATCAAACTAGTTTTTCCTCTAGAAGAAGGGATAGAATGGGTGGGTACGGCGTTTTTTAAAAATACAAAAACTGATACAGTCATCAATAATATGACTCAGGATACAACCATACAAGAAACATTTATAGGAGATAGATACGAAGTACAGCGTTTTAATCAACCATTGACTTTGGGGAGTTTTTCTTTTGACAGTACTTTAACAGTTATCCAAAAAAATGACTCGAATCGGGTAAATATTGACCGACGCAAGGAAGTGTACGCAGCCAATGTGGGGTTGGTATACAAAGATAGTACAGTGGCCACTTATTGTGATCCTACGGAATGTAGCTTTCCAGAGATTGATTTTGGGAGAAAATCGAGGCAAATTATTATTGGATTCGGGAAGTTATAATATATTGGACATTATATTGAGGTGAAGTATTCAGCACGACAAACTGACAAGGGCTAAGGCTCTTGACCACAAAAATACTATATTATGCAATACAGAAAAACGATACTGGTGTGGCTACTTGTACAAGCGATAGCCTGGGTACCTGTTTATAGCCAAACCGTAAAAAAATATTTTGTTTATCTAAAAGACAAAGCCAACACCCCTTATTCTATTGATAAACCAACTGAGTTTTTGTCAAAAAGAGCCATTGAAAGAAGACAAAAACAAGGCATTGCAGTTAGCAGCCGAGACCTTCCGGTAAATCCAACTTACATCACTCAAATAAAAAATACGGGCGCTTCGGTATGGTACAGCTCCCGCTGGATGAATGGTGTTTTGATTGAAACCGATGCAACGACCCTGGCTACTGTACAGGGGTTAAGTTTTGTGAAAAGTACCCTAGTACTCAACAATGGCCGACAACTGGAACCCAAAGTTGAGGAAGGGAGAAAAAGTAGACGTCAAAAAAGAAAAGAAAAGAGAAGTAGAAATAAAAAGAACCAGAAAAACCTTCAAAAAAATAGCCGTCAGGGAAAATCAGGAGAAGTACTGAGAACGACCCAAGAAATCTTGATTGAGACCAAGACCGATTATGGTAATTTTTATATTCAAGATAGCATTGTAGGGGTAGATATTATGCACTCGAGTGGATATCGTGGTTCTGGAGTTTGGATTGCAGTGTTCGATTCAGGTTTTCAGAACGTAGATAAGCTATCTTATTTCAAGCATTTGTTTGACAACAGCAACATTGGGGGCACATATGATTTTGTGACCAACCAACCCAATGTATACAATACAGGTTCGCACGGTACCAGAGTATTGTCTACCGTAGCCGCTTACGAAAGGGGCGTTATGATTGGTAGTGCCCCAGAAGCTACTTATTGGCTGTTTCGTACCGAAGATGTGGCTTCAGAATACCGCATTGAAGAAGTATATTGGCTCATGGCAGCCGAAAGAGCTGATAGTTCAGGAGTAGACATTATCAATTCGTCATTGGGTTATAACACATTTGATGATGCCAGCATGAATTACACCTTCAATGATTTAGATGGAAACACTACTTTGATTACCCAAGCGGCTGATTTTGCCGCAGCTACCGGAATGCTGGTTATAAATAGTGCGGGTAACGAAGGCAACTCAAGCTGGCGTCACGTTGGTGCTCCTGCCGATGGCGATTCGGTATTGGCAGTAGGCTCGGTAAACGCTAACGGTGCATATTCATCTTTTAGTTCTAAAGGAAATACGGCTGATGGACGTATCAAGCCCAATGTATCGGCCATGGGGAGTTTTGTTGCCTTAGGAGGGCCTTTTGGCCCTACAAGTGGAAGTGGAACCTCTTTTTCAGCACCGATTGTTTCGGGGTTAGCCGCTGGTTTTTGGCAAGCCAACCCCAATTTGACCAATATGCAAGTCATTGATTTTTTACAACGTTCGGCCAGTCAGGCAAGTAAACCAGATAGTTTGCTGGGTTACGGAATACCCAACTTTAGAGATGCTATGGAGTTAGCCAAAAATCCAACCTCCCTGGAATCAGTCACTGAAAGCGGATTTAGCTTTTACCCAAACCCCATAGACAACTCTCAGTATCTCCAGATTGTGTTTAATCAGAGTTATCAGGGCAAAAACCTGAAAATGAGCTTGTATGATGCCCAAGGCAAATTGGTGGGCACCCAATATTTAAAACAGGCTCCGAAAGAATACCGCTGGCAAAAACTTCAGTACCTTAAAAGTGGTGTGTATTTGTTGCGTATTAGCACCAATACACAGTCCCAGGCTGTAAAAGTGGTGAAGAGGTAGGTTTTGTCTGTTTTAGGCATAGACTTTCAGCAAAGGCAAAATCTTAGCAAAGGTTTTGCCTTTGTGGCTAAAGAATATACTACGGCGATAACCGAGTCTACAGTTTCGCTGTGACGAGCTCTACTTTAGCTAAAAAATCTCGAAGTTAGCGGGTAAAATTTATCCTGTTAAGGATCTTGTTTGTAATTCATTATTAAGAGTCGAGACGGCTTCTTTATTTGAATAAGTAAGGTTGATTGAATTGAAGCGCTTTGGTTGACTTTTTTAACAAATTATCAAGCCCATGCAACTCCAAATAGATGTAAGTCAAAATATACTTGATCAGTTTGCTACTCAATTAAAAAATATTACTGAATTAGAAGGGAATGTACTTAAGGTGAAAGCTGCATTTGGAGATGGTAAATTTACCTTTTATGATTTTCCCAATCAATTGGAGCTATATCACTTGGAGAGTTACGCCAAGCTCGAAATGAGCATTCGGTCTCAAAATCCAGCCGATAGCGAATGGTTATTATATAATATTAATTTATCCAATCAGATCGTCGAGAAAACGGTCAATGATCAAGAAATCAATATTCAAAAATACCTGCCTTCTGGAATTCTGATTTACACCCCAAAAACCCAAGTATTTAGTACTAGTCCAGCCCATACTCGTTTTGAGGTGGCATTGGTGCGTTTTCATCGTTCGTTTTTAGCCCAATATCTTGTTAAAGAGCTTCCTGTTTTGGCCGATACTGATCGGGCCGTGCTCTACGAAGACCTTGATTATTACCTGGAAAAATCATTGCGTAATGCCTTGCAAAGCGTCAACAAAATGAATGCTCACGCCCACTTATTGAGCTTTATGGGAAGTGTTATAGAGAAATTGCAACAGAGAAGCTCTGAAGATGCCTTTGAAGATTTGCATCCTGAGGATCTGAAAGGGTTATTTATGGCTGCAGCACATCTCAGAAATCCATTGGCTTCAACGGTTCCCAGCCTCACTGAATTGGCCGAAACCGCCAGAATGGGCATTACCAAGTTTAAAACTACCTTCAAACAAGTATTTGGCACTCCACCCATTCAATATCATCGTAAAATAAAACTTGAATACGCTCGCCAAGAGCTGACAACCCAACGCAAAACGGCTACAGAGTTGAGTTATGAATTGGGCTATTCTCATCCTTCAAAGTTTACCACCGCTTACAAAAAACAATTCGGCGTGGTTCCTTCGCAAGAATAATTCATCCATTATTAATGTAATGTTTGATTAAAATAGTTCTCTGAACACCCTTAATGGTTAATGGGGAATTATAAAAATCAGTTTTAGATGGGTCGTTGATGATGGGACAGCTGAGAGCCAAAAGCTAAAGACTATAGGTTGCTTTTCACTTTTAAATTCCTTTTGTCTTTCAGGGTAAATCAAGCGCCTTTTGAGGATAACAGGGCTTATAGTAAATAAGGTAGTTTTGTCATATCTACCAAACATTAAAGGAAAGAGACATGACAAAAGTATTTGTAACGGGAGGCTCGGGCTTTGTAGGCCAAAATGTGATCCCCATCCTCAAGAAAAATGGCTATGAAATATATGCTCTGGTGCGGAGCAACAAATCAGCTCAAAAGGTAAAATCGGTAGGTGCCATCCCCGTGATGGATGACCTGTTGAAGCTCTCTAAAAACACCGAATATGCCCTCAAAGAATGCGATTATGTACTCCATTCTGCGGCTCATATGGACTTTACTTATGATCGTAAGTTGTTTTATGCAATGAATGTAACTGCTACCCAGCAGTTGTTAGAATTGGCTAAAGCCGCAGGAATTCAAAAATTTATTTATATCAGTGCTGCACCTGTCGTACCGGGTTCACCCATTGTAAAACTCACCGAAGACCAGGCTAAAGCTGATTTACCAGCGGCATTGTACCCCAAAACCAAAGCGATTGCCGAAAAAGCCGTATTGGCCGCCAATTCAACTAATTTCCAAACCATTTCACTGCGTCCTCCTGCCATTTGGGGACCTAACAATCATCACTATGAAGAGCTATTTGCGATGGCCAGACAGGGTAAATGGCGCTGGATCGGAGGAGGCAACCATACATTATCCACCATTCATGTGTTCAATTTGGCCAGTGCTATATTGGCCGCTTTCGAAGCTAACAAAGGAGGAGAAGCTTATTTTGTAACCGATGGGGATTATCGCTCCATGAAACAAACTTTTCAAGCGATTATGGAAGCAGTGGGCATTCAGCCAGGCAACAAAGTATTGCCTAGGGGGGTAGCTGTATTTGCAGCTCACTTAATGGGAGGCATCTGGAAAGTTTTAGGGCTAAAAAGCCGCCCCCCAGTTGCCCCTATCATGATTCGTTTGATGGGTACTGAGTTTTCGGTATCTGATGAAAAAGCACGCAAAGAATTAGGTTACAAAAATGTGATTTCTTTTCAGGAAGGTATAGCGCAACTGGTGGGTAGGTGGGAAGGTGTATAGTATCAACAATGGGCGTACCTATTCGGGGAAAATGTAGCTCGAAGATGGTGGAAAAACGCTTAACATGCGTGGATACATTAGGTATTCGCTTTTTGGAAAAACCATGTACCTGCAAAGAGTGAGTCGCTAACCTTGTATTGAAACTCTGGGAGGCTGTATCATAAATCAAACACTGCCAAATTTTCTTAAAGAAAAAGACGTCTTACCTGTATTTCGTCATATATCAAAGATTATTTGGTTTGAGATACTTTGTGAGAGCGCCTTTTGGGGTATTTGCTATGCAGCAAGTGGCTCATAAACGTTTTATTCAACCAAACTCGTCTTATTTACTTTTTGTCACTTACTTTACAGGAAGAATTTTTTTCAAAATAGCGTTTAACCAAGAGCTTTAAAATTGATGAAATCAGCTTTAGAAACGATACAAGAATGCATATCAACCCAAAGCCAGACACTAGATTTATATAATTGCGGCATTACCAATGATTCGCCGGAGATTCAGGTATTAAAGGAATGTACGCATATTACGACTCTTGATTTAAGGGGGAATCATTTGCATAAAATAGCAGGGATAAACAACCTGATAAACCTTGAGAATCTGTTTTTGGGTAACAACCTTATCCAAAAAATTGAAGGCTTGGAAGCACTCGTTAACCTGAGTCATTTAGAGTTATATAACAATAAGTTAAATAAAATCGAAGGACTGGAATCATTAGCAAGTTTGAGGGTAATGAATCTTGATAACAATGAAATATCTAAAATAGAGGGATTATATCATTTGAAATTGCTAGAATCTTTATCATTAGCAAATAATCAAATTCAAAAGATTGAAGGTTTACAAGAATTGAAAAAGTTATCTGACTTACGCCTATCTGGAAATCAAATTCAAAAAATTGAAGGTTTAGAGCTATTAGATAATTTAAAACTCATTGATCTTCAATACAATAAGATAGATAAAATAAGAGGATTAAATCATCTGAAACGACTTGATTCTTTGGTTTTAAGCAGTAACCAAATTGAAAAAATAGAAGGTTTGCAAGGTTTAAAAAAATTGTCCTGCCTGTATCTGGCAATAAATCGAATCCAAAAAATTGAAGGCTTAGATAAGTTACAGCAGCTTACCTATTTAGATATGGATCACAATAAGGTCAGCAAAATAGAAGGTTTAGATCATCTGCCAAACTTAAATACATTGTTGCTGAGAGGTATCCCAATAGAAAACATCGAAGCCATTGATCCAATTTTAGAAAGGGGGAAAACCTTGAACTTTAAGCATACCTACTAATTCAAGTGATACTCAGTAGCAGTAAGGTGTAAACAATAAAAAAGCACTGCCAACTGCTGACAGTGCTTGTATATGATGTCAAATAAGCGTTTAGCCTGTAACTTGTGTAGTTTTTACATAAAAATCCCGATCTACCTTAAACTCGGTAGTGGCTCCTTTTACTTTTATAGATTGCCATTTAGAGGTGGGCTTAAGCCATTTTTGCTTTCCATTGATGCTAGTACGAATCTTCATCGTAAACCCATCTACACAGTTGGTAAAGCGATATTGAAGCTTACCGTCTTTGATCTTATATTCCAAATTAGGAATCTTGGTAGTGCGCAAATACTGGTCGAAAAACTTAGCCAATTTGAGGCGGGTTTTTTTGATAATGTATTTTTCTATTTGCGCGCTGCTTACTGTTTGGTGGTAAAAGTCTTTGTTCATACCACGTAACACTTTACGCCATTTCTTGTCATTATCTATCATTTGGCGGATCATATGGAGAATGTTGGCCCCTTTGTAATACATATCGCTCGAGCCTTCATTGTTTACATTGTATACCCCAATTACCGGGCGATCATTGCGTATGATCCGGCGAGTACCCAGCACATACTCTCTGCTGGCTTTTTTGCCAAAATGATAGTCTAAATACAAGTTTTCTGAATAAGCCGTGAAACCCTCATGCACCCACATATCGGCTACATCTTTATGAGTAAGGCTATTGGCAAACCATTCGTGGCCAGCTTCGTGAATGATAATAAAGTCAAACTTTTTGCCCCAGCCCGAACCACTCAAATCCGACCCCAGATATCCATTGCCAAAACGGTTACCATAGGTCACAGAACTTTGGTGCTCCATACCTAGGTACGAAACCTCTACCAGCTTGAATCCATCTTCATAAAAAGGATAAGGGCCAAACCAGTGCTCAAAGGCCTTAAGCATCATAGGAGCCTGCTTGAATTGCTTTTTGGCTCTTTCCAAATTGTATTTGAGCACATAATAGTCACAAGTCAAGTCGCCTTTTTCGCCTTTATATATTTCCTTAAAATGCCCATAATCACCTATGTTAATGTTTACCCCGTAGCTGTTAATGGGATTTTTTACCTGCCAATGATAGGTTTTGATTTTGTCACTTTTATTGTGGTCGACTTTTACTAATCGTCCGTTAGACACATCCATCAAATCTTCTGGAACCGTCACACTGATCATCATCCCATCGTTGGGTTCGTCTTCTGGGTGATCTTTGCAAGGCCACCACAAGCTAGCCCCTTCTCCCTGGCAAGCTTCGGTGATAAAATGCTTATTATTTTTATCACGTTTCCATACAAACCCCCCATCCCAGGGTGGGCGTGTGGCAATCCGAGGAGTGCCTTCAAAAAACACCGTTACTTCTGCGGTACTACCTTTTTTCTGAGGAGGTAAATCTAGCCAATATACGTTCCCTTCCCGGGTAAATTTTACATCCTGTCCATTTTGTTGTGCCTTGGTAAGCTTCATTGGTTTTTGTAAATCTACCTGCATGCGTTGCCTTGGTTTGGTTACCTTGTAGCGGATAAGATTAGAACCAGCAATGGATTTTTTATCGGGAAAAACCTGTACCTTGAGGTGATAATAGCGTAAATCCCACCAGGCCCGCTCTGGCGTAATGCTTCCTTTGAGCGTGTCTTGTCGGGTAAACCGGTTTTTTTGAGCGTAAGAGGCCGTACTGGCCATTAGCAAAATACCTAAGCAAACAATTCCTAATGATAATTTTTTTTTCATAGTTAACTTTTTCAGTATTTACAATTGTATCAACTATACAAATAATCCTTCACTTGAACATTGTCTCAACAATGATGAAATAAATGCGTATCTGGTCGATGTTCACATCACATTGATCTTTTAAAGATATTTGGTTTTCGAGTTTTATGTCAAGAAAAACCTATAAAGTTTATATATAAAGCAGAAACTGACCAATTTTAGTTAAAAACTGGTCAACAAAGTATCATCAAGGTGAAAGTATGACTTATCTGTAAAATGCCTACGAATTCTCAACAGTTAACTACCTAATAGCCCCAAGTAAAAAACTCGTAAGTAGGCTCCAGAAGATAATTGGCAGAAAATATTAAATATAATGAGGTAAGGAAGCGATTACAGGAAACAGGATGTAGGCTTGGATGCAAAAAGTATCTACACTGTTACTTGTGCTAAATGTACCCAGTTATCTTATAGGCTTATTTAGTACATTTTAAGGAATAATCAATTCATTATACTATTAGATGGGCAGGCATTAAATAAAAATCACTACCATAAATTCAAAATATAATTTGGTAGTGACTTTTGACAATGTAAATTTAATTATGAAAGTGTAATATAATTTCATGCAAAATTATGGGATATAGCCTTGTAAAGCAAATTCTATTCTGTGAGTGATTTTGAGCGTTTTTGCTAATTACTTGATAACCTGTTTTTTATAAATATTACTGTCTGACGAAAATATCACTATTAACTAAATTTAGGGGTTTTACCCACTTCTTGGTCTAGGAGTTTTGCTTAGTTTTCCAAATATTATTTTAGGGAAAGTTGGAGCTAGTTTATAGAGTACTAAAATAAAATAGTAAAATTTACTACCCAAAAATAGTATTATTTCTATATTACAAACGCCCGTTTTATAAGCTTATATACCTATATTGTTACTTACATTGTAGCAGCAAAAGTTACATCTTATAAGGCAGGCACAAATGATAAAGATCTTTTACTACTTTCAATTCCTGGGAATTGTTCTTTTCCTGACATTAGGCAATATTAATTATACAAATGCAGCTACCTGTATATTTACGGGTGGAGGCGATGGTACTAACTGGTCCGATGGGGCAAACTGGAGTTGTGGCTCACAGCCAGATCCTCAATCCGACGATGTCATTATTCCTGAGGGTTTTAGTGTGATCAATGATACTGGAAGCGATATTGGATTTGAGAACGGGTTTGACTTGACCATCCAGGGAGCATTAGATATGGAGGGACTGAAATTAGAGTTTAAACATTCAGCAAGTTTTCTTACGGTAGGTAGTACTGGCTCTTTGACAGATGTCAATGAATTATTCTTTAATAGCAACGCTGATGGCTTAATTGAAAATGGAGCCACAGTAGTAGTCAATCATTTAAAGACAGATGATGATACAGAACTAACCATTAGAGCCAGTTGTGTTATCGTAAATAATAAACTTGAGAATCTAAGCGCATCTGGCATTATAGGAACAGGCTGTATAAGTTATGGTGGCACCAAAGGTGATTTTGTAAATACAGGTACTGATGGTATTTTTGGTTGTACCTCCAGCAACTATTGTGATTGTAATCTGGGAATGCCCTTGCCCATAGAGTTAATATCATTTACTGCGACTACCAGAACAAACGTAGTAGTTTTGAGATGGTCAACAATCAAAGAAGTAAACAATGCTTTTTTTACACTTGAAAGGTCGCTAGACGGGCTAAATTGGGAGGAGATAACCAATGTAAAAGGAGCAGGTAATTCAAATACAATACAGCTTTATAGTTTTAATGATGTAAGCCCTAATACAGGTATTAATTATTATCGTCTTCGTCAAACCGATGCTGATGGACATCAGACCACTTCAAAAATTGTCTCCACTAAGTCCACAGAAGTAGGTAATTCCACGATCAGCGTTTTCCCAAATCCATCCATTGATTTTGTACATGTACAAGGTGTTGAGAAGGTGTCTCAAGTTATTTTAACTGATGCTAAGGGTAGACAACTATCTGTAGTAATACAAGAAGATACAAATGGCTTAAAAATAGATTTAATGGGATTGAAACCTGGAATATATGTTGTTAAAACTGCCTTCGGAACCCAATTATTATATAAAAAATAGGGTAGGTTTGGCAAAAAAGATATTTGTAAACAAATATTAAGGCCTTTGTTTAAGAGGGACAAAGGCTTTTTTATAGATTACGGATCAACTATCGTAAAACCCACCTTTGCCGCCGTCCTCTTCATCCCAATAATCTCCAGCTTCTGTCTCAAAGCCAACCTCATCAGAATCGTCAAACGCCTCATATTCCATAAACGGCTCATAGTTTTGCTGCGAGTAAAAATCTTCACGCATATAGTAATGCCAGAGCGTGTAATTGCGTTTTTCTCCCGTTTGCCAGCGCGAGATTTCACGCTCCATAGAAGGTGGTTTCTTACCTTGCTTTTTCATTTCTGCGGCATAGGCTTCGGTACTTACTATTTTACCTTCCCAATGCACCGAATGATCCTCACAAATGGGTTTTTGGGTAAGGGCACATTTTCTCACAGCGGGGTTTTCACATTGGCGTAAGACAAAGAAGCCACGCATCATGGCACATTGAGGTCTTTTACTTTTTCTCGGTTTTTTAGGTTCTTGATCCATTCTATTAGGGTTTGATGCCTGAATATAACAACATTGCCAGAATACTTACAAATTTTGTGGAGCAATTAGTATACCTCTGCTAAACGCGTTGTACTTTTTTGTATATGCCCAGCACCATCTTCATAAAAAAATTGACATTGGGTACGTAATTATATATTGTTCTTATCTCGACTTGCTGAGCCTTGAAAACAATGCGTTTAGGATCGGTGTCGTCTACCTCTCTGGTTCTTTTTTCTAAAATATAATGCTTTTTAGGCAACGCAATTTTTAGGTTCCATTGGGTTTTAATCTTGTACTTGGTTTTTACCTTGAGCTTTCCCCGAGGATTGCGCCGGCGTCTTACCCGCATTCTTACCACATCGCCCAATTGAAAATAAAACCGGGTACCATCTACAAACCGAGTCTTAATCTCGACCATATTGTGTCTAAAAAAGGTAGTTTGAGTATCGCTTCTTGGGCGAGCTTCTTGCTTTTGTATAATATTCTCTGATTGGTTTTTATTGCGCATATCTACCCAAAACTCAATGGGTTCATCTGCCGCGATTTCTTCTTTGAGCAATACTAAAATAGGCAAGGCAAAAGAGCGGAAATGGTTGGGCAAGTCGCGTTGTTCCAGTAAACGATGAGCGGTAGGTTTAAAAGTACGATAGATCATTAAGCCCACTCCAAAAAGTAAAGCAATGCCCAAAAAAGCAACCACCGATTGTTCGCTGGCCTCTGCTACATTGGCTAACAAAATGGCCCCGATAATGCCCACCGCCACCACCACGCAGCCTGCATTGGACGGTTTGGCTACTTTCTTGGCATCATCACCCAAGGCATCATACTCAGCAATTCCTTTGAGTACTTCCAGCCATTCAGTAGCCGTGTGGGTGCCCTGGATGTACTTTCGGTCAATAATATGCTTTTGTTCATCAGTCAATTCATTGTAAGCATTCATGGCCTGACCAATGACCATTTCTTTGCTATTAGATTCGTAACTTAAAGACATATTAGTAGATAAGTTTTTAACGTTTAGGTGTCATTGTTTCTAAGATACAACAAATAAATAAAGGGCAAACTTTAATAAAATACTAATTTGTAATTGTGTACCTTTATATGTCAATATCTGAGTAAAACAGGCGTTTTAAGTAAGAGACAGCTGTTGAAGAACATGATTTAAGGTAGATTGTGACTAGAGAAAGGGTAGGACTCAAAACAAAAAACCATTTCCTAAACTTTAGAAAATGGCTTTATACTTAAATAAACAAATAAAATTACTTTTGTTTTGATGTTAGTTCTTCCAGTTTGTTTAAGGCTTTGCTAGTGGAAGGGCTTATTGGAGTTGCTCCGATAGCCCGAAACAATTTTCGGTTTCGAAAATGTACTACTTTTTTGTTTTTTAAATGATCCTTTTTCATAAAGCTGAGAAAATTTGGTTAGGGTTTTGTATAGCATTGCTAAAGTAACGAATTGTCAGTAGAATATAATGTTAAACAGTTGTGTTTTAGTTACTAATGTAATAAAACTGAAAAAAACGTACCAAAACTGCAGGGCAAAGCCCAGACGCTGCCTTTTCAGCTAAAAACGGTGACCCAAAGCAAACAATAAA
>DMXI01000052.1 GCA_003483885.1 Microscillaceae bacterium | reverse complement strand
CCAACCGCTGTCAATCAATTGTTGGCTAATGGTTTTGATTTCTTGTGGCTCCATACCAAATCGCTCGGGAGACAGTCTTACCCCTAGCAAAAATGCTTTGCCACAAGCTTCGCGAATCCCCTGAACTACCTCAAATAATAACCGGCTTCGGTTTTCCAAACTTCCACCATAGTGGTCGCTGCGTTGGTTGATCTCCTTGCTGATAAATTGGGTAAGCATATAACCGTGAGCGCCATGTACCTCTGCCCCATCGTACCCCGCCTTTTGGGCTCTCACTGCGGCCGCTATAAAATCATCCCTCAACTGCTCTACTTCTTCTATTGACAAACCTCTTACATTTTCTGCTTCGTTATCCGAAGGGCCCACTGGCTTTTCCCCAGTCAGTGCTTCGTCACTCCGCATCCCTCCGTGGTGTAGCTGGGTTACCGCCAAACTCCCTTGTTCTTGTATTTTTTGTACCAATCGCTGGTGCCCAGGCAGGTGTCTGTCATCATAAATCCCCAACTGACCTGACCAGCATTTGCCATTGGCCTGCACACTAGTAGCACAAGTCATCACCAAGCCAAATTGTCCTTCGGCTCTTTTTGCAAGCCAATGATATTCTACATCCGAAAGACTCCCATCTTCGTGGCTTTGCTTATTGGTCAAAGGCGCCAACATAAAGCGATTTTTCATCGTTTTGCCACAGGCAAAGGTCACTGGGGTATTGAGATTATTGTTCATGTTATTTAATTTCTTGGTTTAATTATTATTGTAGTTTTATTGAAAGAAGGATTTGATCACAACCTAGGGTCCACCTCCTCGCTTTCCAGGGCCAAAACCCCAAATACCGATTCATGAACACGACGCAAAGGCTCTTTTCGCACAAAACGCTCTAGCCCTTCTACGCCCAAAGCAAACTCCCGCAAAGCCAACGATCGTTTTCGGCCTAAGCCCCGGTTTTTCAATCGTTTCATATTTTCGGGCATATCATACTCTGGGCCATAAATAATCCGCAAATATTCGCTACCTCTACACTTTACCGCAGGTTGAAGCAAACCATCTTTGCTACCATATACTATAAAATCATAAGGCTTCACGACCATACCTTCTCCTCCTTTTTGGGTCAGTTCCAGCCACCAATCAATGGCAGCTTGTACACTGGCATCGTTTTGGGTTTCTACAATTCGGTAAGGAGTCGCTCGAAATATCTGAGGATCAGCCTCGCATATTTCACGAATATTCTCCATATGCCATTCGTGGTTTTTATCCACGTGTACCGCACCTTCGGTAGCCAAAATGTGGAAAGGGGCTAACTTATAATCCCCCACACTACTCACGTCCCAACAATAATTGCGATAAGCATCACGGTATTTGGCAATGGCCGATTGTTTATAACTAAACTTTTCCAATGAAGCCTTTGCCTCACCAATGCCTCGATCTAGGGCTTGTTGCAACACTTGGTTGACTTCTCCCAGGGCATTTTCAGCCGCAGTGCCTACCGAGGCATATTGGTTTTGTAACAGGGCTTGGGCCTTTGCCGACCAAGGCATCAATTCCGTATCCAAACACACCCAATCAGTTTGGTGTTTTTCCCAAAAATTAGATGTAGTCAATGCTTCATTTACTCGCTGCAGGAATTGTTGTTCCAAATCAGTATTCGTAAAAAACTTACGCCCAGTACGGGTATAAGCCACTCCAACGCCTTCGTTTACGATGCCAAAGCGAGTTTGAGCCACTGCCTCATCCCTACACAACACCAACACTACTCGAGAACCCATGTGTTTTTCTTCGCAGACAATTTTCTCGATGCTTCGGCTTTTATAGTAATTGATGGCTTGCTGGGGATGTTCCAAAAATCCTGGCAATTCACTGGTAGCGCAAGGCGACATCGTAGGTGGCAAGTAAATCAGCCACTTGGGGTTAATGGCAAATCGACTCATTACTTCCAACGCCGCAATAGAGTTTTCTTCTTGAATGGTAATATTGTTTCGCAATCGTGTTTGTACAATGCGCTTTCCGGTAACATCTTCTATATTCAGTAAATCATCATAGACTTGTTGATGACTCAAAAGCTCCTCATTGTTAGGTTGCAATGGGCGTATTGGTTCACTGTATACTTTTTTGGCGGGCACCGATACCAAGGTTTCTTCGGGATAGCGCAAGGCCGTCAGTTTGCCGCCAAATACGCACCCAGTATCTATATCAATGGTCTTGTTGAGCCATTCGGCTTCGGGCACCGGAGTATGCCCATACACTACTTTAGCGCGCCCTCTATATTCACTGGCCCAGTTGTATCGTACAGGTAAACCAAATTCATCAATTTCTCCTGTAGATTCGCCATATAAACAAAAAGCACGTACTGCTGCCGAGCCTCTGCCCTGCATTTCTTCTTTGATACCCGCATGGGCCACTACCAGTTTACCTCCGTCAAATACATAATGACTGATCAAATCATACAAAAACACCTTAACTGCTTCTATAAATTCAGGAGATTCTTGTTCGAGTTGTTCCAGCGTTTCGGCCAATCCGTGATTAATGGCCACATTTTTACCTTTTAGTTTTTTATGCAGTTTTAAGTCATGATTACCCGGTACACACCAAGCCACGCCACTATGCACCATGCTCATGACCAGCTTTAGCACCGCTGGCGAATTGGGTCCACGGTCTACCAAATCTCCCAAAAATATCACCTGGCGGCTTTCTGGGTGGGTTACTTCCAAACCAAAGTTTTGTCCATCATCATCTACTTGCGCTACTTGATAGCCCAGTTTTTCCAGTAACGACAAAGTTTCGTCATAGCACCCATGAATATCTCCAATGATGTCAAACGGCCCAGTAATGTGCTTTTTATCATTGTAAAGTTTTTCACGGGTAACGCCCGAAATTGTGGCCACTTCCTCGGGAGATTTTAGGGTGTAAATTTTACGAAAGCCTTCTCGCTTGAGTCCTTTGATAGATTTTTTGAGCTGTTGAGATTGCTGGCGAATGACGTGGTCCCCAAAATTACGATCTGCCCTTGCGGCATTTCGAGCTTCACACACCTTTTGTGGTATGTCCAGTACAATCACTACTGGAAGCACATGGTACTCTCGGGCCAGTGCTATCAAGCCTTTGCGAGAGGCGGCCTGTACATTGGTGGCATCTATTACCGTCAACAAGCCACGCTTGAGGCGTTTACCCACGATATAATACAACAAATCGAAAGCATCATTGGTAGCGTCCATGCTATTTTCATCGTTGGACACGATGGCTCGGCATTCATCCGAAGACACCACTTCGTATTCAGCAAAATGCTGGCGGGCAAAGGTGCTTTTTCCTGAGCCAGAAACACCTACCAACAACACCAGCGATAATTCAGGTACACTAATCTCCATAGAATTTATTTAACTTAGTGAATCTACTAAAATAACTTGTGCCACTATACTTTATCTCTTGAGGTGATACTTCGTTAAAAAATAGGGCAAATAGCGCTGCTATTGGATCATTTTTTAGACTCGTCTAACCGCAAGATATTTTGTAGTATTGGACCATTTTATTTTTTCCACTTCACTTACAGTGTGAAAATACCCATTTGCGAAGGTGCTCCTACTTCAGCATCTTCGGGCCCCACTGGTAAAAAAGTAACTTTATAATTATTTCTTTCGGCTAGTTGAGTAGCCCAGGTTTCAAACTCTTCGCGAGTCCATTCGAAACGGTGATCTGTATGCCGCATATGTCCCGCTTCCATAGTATCATACAACACGTTATACTCCGCATTGGGGGTAGTCAGAATCACTGTTTTGGGTTGGGCAAACTCAAACACCACCCGCTCTAGCACTTGCAAACGACTTTCGTCTAAATGCTCAATCACTTCTACCAAAGCGGCTGCTTCATACCCTTCCAGGCGCTGATCTCGGTAAGTTAAAGCCCCCTGAAAAAGCTGAATTCGTTCTTTTTGTTTGGGAGCCATTTCATCCCAATACAACTTATTTTTTGCCTTCACCAGCTCTCCAAAAGATACATCCATACCCGTAATTTTTTCAAATTGCTTTTCTTTCAACAGCATTCTCAAAAGCTTGCCTTCGCCACAGCCCAAGTCAATTACCGATTTTGCTTTGGTTTTCTTAAGTTGTTCCAATACTTGCTGCAACCGTTGTTGATGCAATGTCTGCTTCTTTTGTTTGACTGCTTCTGGAATCTCTTCATTGACATTTTTTCCAGTTTCGACTTCGTTTAAGCGAGCCAACGCTTCTTGAGTCAACGAACCCACATTGATTAAATACCTTCGGGTAATTTGTTCTTTTTCGGGATGGTTTTCCAGCCAGCCTTTGCCCTTTTCTAATAATTTGTCAATCTCTCCCTGACTTACAAAATAATGTTTGTCATTGTCTAAAGCAGGGATGAGTACGTATAAGTGCGACAACAAAGCTTGAAGGGTCACAGAGTTTTGAAGGGTCACCGTATAATATTTGCTTTCGCCCCACGCCGGAAACTGATCGTCTAAAGTGTGGCGCTGAAGTGTTACGGTATAGCCCAAAGGCTCAAACAACTTACGAATCAATCGTTCACCACCCGACGGAGTAGGCAATACGGCTATTTTTGTTTCTAAAGGCATTTCGATCGAGGTCAATTCTGGGCGAGCATTGCACTTGCCATTCATGGCCGTAGAGAAGGCTTTGGCAATGGCCACACTCATAAAAGAAGAGGCCACATAGGGGCGGTCGTTGACATATTGCCCCAAGGCAAAACCCTTTCCTGCCATATTTCGGCTTCCGCGAACCATATCTATGGGATCAATATCAAGTAATAAGGCCACCGTGGTTTTTTCGGGTGCGCTTTCAGGATAGAATATATGAGCTTTGCCAATGGAGAGGTCTACTGATTGAAACTTATCGGGATGCTTGTGTAGCAAATAACCCAAATCGGTAGCGGGTGAGTGGGTAGTACTAATGGTTAATAACATTGGTTTGACTTATTTTTTCGGCAATCATAAAATGAGCATTGAATATACTATTTTTGAATAAATACCTCTCAAAGTAATACTTCTTTTTGTTCATTATCAGCATTTTACCTATAAGCGTTACTCTATTTATTACCAATATTCTTCTACCCTATTGTGCAAACAAATATTTAAAAATACTGACGCATCCACTTCCTGCTAGATTTTTGCTACCTTGTCAAAGGTTGCAATAGTTCGTATGGAAAAAAGATTGAAAAACGCTTACTTATTTCTATTATCCTTCCTCATATTTACCCAATGTGCCCCTCGAGAACAGCCCCCAAAAGCCAAGCGGGGAGCCCTCGACCTTACCAGTTACAACTTTGAGAAATCAGGAATACTTCCACTTGGTGGGGAAGTCAATTTCTTTTGGAAAAAACTATACGTTCCTCAAGATTTTTCTAAAAGTACTCCAAAAAACGGATGGCTATTTCAACTGCCTAATGCTTGGAATGGAGATCAAGAAACAGGAAAAGAGGTTACTCCACTTGGGTATGGTACTTATCGGATGCAGATCAAGTTACCTGATAAAAACCTGAAACTGGCCATCAAAATGCTCACCGTGGGGACTGCCTACCGGATGTTTATCAATGATGAGGAAGTAACTACCGTAGGTAAAGTGGGAACTTCTAAAGCCAATACACAACCTTCTTATCTACCACAAGTCATTGCCTTTACCAACCTTACTCAAGAAATTAACTTAACCATTCAAGTAGCCAATTTTCATTATCGTTATGGGGGCATTTGGCAGCAGATGAGTTTAGGCCTCGAGAAAGACCTTCGGGAAGAGCGGGAACGCTCCACGATTATAGACTTTTTTCTCATAGGGAGTATTTTCATTATGGCGCTTTATCATCTGGGCTTGTATTGGATCCGGCGTAAAAACGTTTCGGCACTCTACTTTGGTTTGTGCTGTTTGATGGCTTCCCTTCGCTTGTCAGTAACCGATCAATATTTGATCAGGCATTTCACCTCCAACGACTGGTTCATCAATGTTCGCCTTGAGTTCTTCACCTTGCATGCAGGTCCGCTCGTATTCTTGTGGTTCTTTTATTCGCTCTTTCCCAAAGATTTTCCTCGCAAAATATTATGGGTAATTAGCATTGTCTTTGGGCTTTTGGGACTCTCTAACCTCATTTTATCGCCTTATTTATTTTCCCAAGCCCTCCCCATTTCACAACTTACCGTTTTAGTGAGTGGTGCTTACGCTATATTCGGGTTAGTTCGTGCCATTATGCGTAAGCGTGAAGGAGCCTTGCTTTTTATGGGTGGTTTCTTATTTCTATTTACAGCCATTGTTAACGATATTCTATATGCCAACTATACCCTCAATACTGGGCATCAATTTGGCACGGGGCTGTTTCTGTTTATCTTCTCTCAGGCTTTTGTGTTGGCTTATCGTTTTTCACGGGCTATGAGCCAAAACGAAAAACTCACTGAAGAACTCAATTACACCAACAAAAACCTAGAGAAACTGGTAGACGAACGCACCAATGAACTTCGCGACAGCAACGACCAGCTCAACCAATATGTAGAGGAATTAGACCAGATCAACCACGTGCTTTCGGCCAATAACCAAGAGATTCATAAGAAAAACAAAGACATTACCGATAGTATCAATTATGCAAGTAATATCCAAAAGGCCTTGCTTCCCTTAGAAGAAGATCTCGCGAAAAGCATTCCTGAATATTTTATTTTTTACCGTCCCCGTGACATCGTCAGTGGCGATTTTTACTGGTTTAGTCAAGTCAAACATCCTGAAACTGGAAAACTGGAAAAAATCTTATTTGCAGTAGTAGATTGCACTGGGCACGGCGTACCAGGGGCTTTTATGAGCATGCTAGGTATGGAAGGACTCAACAACATCATCAATCGCCAACATACCCTTGAGCCCAAAGAGATTTTGATCCAACTTCATGAATACATTTCCATCACCCTACACCAACGCCTCAATAATCTACGCGATGGTATGGACATCGCTTTGACAGTGATAGATTTACCCAAAAGACAAGTGGCATTTGCCGGGGCTCACAATCCATTGGTGGTCATTCAAAACAATGAACTACAACTCATCAAAGGCTCTCCCTTGAGCATTGGTGGTTTTGTCAAAAATAAGACCTTTGAGCAACATACCTTCTCACTTGCTCAAAATAGTACTTTGTACATGTACACCGATGGTTTTCAAGACCAATTTGGCGGTCCCGAAAACCGCAAATTTATGAAGAAACGTTTGCGCCAATTACTCTTTGACATCCACCATCGTTCTATGAGCGAACAAAAACAAATCTTGCAAAGCACCATAGAAGAATGGATGGAAGAAGGCCACGAAAAACAGATTGATGATATTTTGGTAGCAGGACTTAGGTTTGGCTTCTCTGATTAAGATTATTTCGCTTCGCTTATTGTTCTATTGCTACATTGTTTCGCAATGCGTAGCAGAAATAACTATCTATTTTGCAAATATGAGAGTGCAATAGTCAATTATGAGTTGTGAATTGATGAATTATTCCGCAATGCATCGCAAAACTATAGACTAGATAAACTACGAACGACCAACTCCTAACTATGAACTGACCTCCGCATCGCGCCAACTTTTCATTTTTCA
>DMXI01000695.1 GCA_003483885.1 Microscillaceae bacterium | reverse complement strand
ATTGTTGAAATGATGGAAAATCTAGTATTAAGTCAATGGTTCCTGCAAAAAGCTAAAAAAAGGCTGCAAAAAGAATAGATTATATTTCTCTGAACAGCCCTAATTCATAATTCATAATTAGTATTAGGCGACGCCATCTTTTTCGCTTTCGTATCTATCTACATCATCAGAAGTAACCCCCAAAGCAATCACCGCTTTTCTGTAAATTTCCATTTCGTCCAAGTTACCTTCCTGATCGTTATCAGAGCTATCATCTGATTTTAAAAGCTTTAATAACCAATAGAGTGCTTTCACGCGATCCGCATAGTTATGCTCATTGAGGGTAGCATATACTTTCTCTACGAAGTCACTGTCTGATAAATTTTTGGCTTCTGTAATCACAAATTTGTATTCTTCGGCAGTCAAATGGTGCTCTTCACTAGTGAGATCCACCAGCAAACGTTTTTCTTCTGATTGTAGTACACCGTCGGCTTTTGCGCCCATCAGCATAAGACCAAACACGGCCTGATTATAGCTGAATTCCCCGTTATCCATAGATCAAATTAATTTTGGTAGACATTCTATACGTAAAAACGTATTTAGCAATGTAAAAGATGATTTATTCTTATTTAAATCAATCTAAAAATATTAGGCACAAAATTAAAATAGTTCTAGCAAAGTTTCCCTTATTCCGAGAAAAATAATTCATTACCTGCCTTGAAATCTAACTTTGACCCCTGCCTGAAAATTGATGGGCATGCCTGGTTCAAAATAACGTGCACCAAAGGCATTGATCCGCAGATTAGCGGTATATCTCATATTGAATAGATTATTAATGCCGAAGAAAGGAGCCAGGGTAAAATGGTTGAATCGCTTTTCCCATCCCATTCTAAAATTAACCAGTTGATAGCCAGGGTCTTCTACATCGTTGGCATTGGTGGCAAAGATGCTACCATTGAAACGCACATTAAACGAACCAAACCAACCTTGCTTATCCTGATAGCGTAGTTCTGCATATCCCATATGAGCAGGTACACCTGGAAGTACTTTTCCAGAAAAATCGTCGCTGCCGTCAGGAAAGTTATCAAACACAAAGCGAGAAAAAGTATAACTACCCAACAGATGTAGGCCTTTGAAAAAACGATAATCGAGGCTTACTTCCAGCCCTTGGCGGGTAGAGTTTCCTACATTATTGAAAAAGGTACGTTGAGGAAATGCAGCTAATTCAAAAGGCAATAGTTCGTTTTGCAAATCGATGTAAAAAATAGCGGCGCTATAGCGTAATCGTTTGATAATTAAACCCTTTAACCCTAATTCATAGCTAATAGCGGTTTGTGGGTTTAAGTCTGGGTTGAAACCACCCCCTCCACTTGGATTGGCCGAAAGTTCGTTAAGAGTAGGAGTCTCAAAACTAGTAGAGATATTGATGTAAACATTGGCCAAACGAGAAAAGTTATACAGTAGGCCTATGCTGGGGTTCCACACTTGGTAGGAGCGATTGCCAGAATCATTTCCATCGTTTAGAAATTGATCTTGAGCCTCGAGCTGAAGGGCATCATAACGAATACTTGCATTGAGCTTAAGCTTGGGGGTTATCTGAAGGGCCTGTAACAAATAAACTGCAGTATTGGTGAATAACTCTCTTTGATCCAGGGTTTTAGAACCTCGAATACCGTCTAAGTTGTCAAAGCGTTCACGATTATCTTGTTGTTGTTCTATGTCTACCCCTAATTTTAATTGATAAGGCAAACTCAAAATCTTGCCTTGATATTGATACTGGGCCCCTAAACCATAAAAATTACGATTCAATTTCACAATGCCGCCTCTTTGGAAGGGCAAGCGGTTATCGAAACTACGATTGATAAAAAAACTTTTAACGGTCAATTGTTGGCGTTCAGTGAATTGATGATTGAAGATAAGTCCAACTTTGCCCTGTTCAACCGATTCTCCTCCGTCAAAGGTCACATTTTGGGTTCGGGCTTCTATGGGAGTTTGGGTAGCATCGGTACGGTTGAGTGCTCCAGGGTCGTCAGCTATAGGGGAAAATACATAATTATAAATTAGTTTGAGCTGGGTTTTGGGAGTAAAATCAGCCTTAATATAACTATACAATTGGGTGGTTTCGAGACGGCTTTGTGAGCGGTAACCGTTCGTTTGGGTATGAGAAACCTGTGCAAATCCGCTGATTTTTCCTTTTTGAACGCCACCTTTTAGTTGATACCGTTGTAAGCCAAAAGAACCCGCTGTATAGCCTAGTTCGACAAATGGCTGGGTTACAGATTCGCTGGTAAAACTCAATACACCACCTGCGGCATTGCCGTACAAGCCCGCACTTGACCCTCTAATAACCTCTACCCTTTGAAAGGCCCCCAAATCAAGGTTATCTACTTGAGCTTGCCCATCTGGAGTAGATTCTGGTAGCCCATCTACCAGTAGTTTAATTCCTCGAATGCCAAAGGCAGAACGAGTACCAAAACCGCGAATAGATACCCGTAAATCCTGTGCAAAATTATCTGGATTTAATGCCAGCAAACCTGGAACGTTTTGTAAAGCCTCGTTGATTGATAATTGACGTTGCCCGGTTTGTAAATAAAATTTATCCACCACACTCAATGCATAAGGAGTGAGTAATTCGGTAGAAGGCAATCGTGAGGCCGTAACCTGGATAGTATCTAACGTTGCTACTTGGGAAGTATCGGTTTGAGCAAGCAAAATTTTGCTGAAGGCACAGCTAATAAATAAGCAAAAGCAAGTGATTTTTAAGAAGTAGTTATTTGTCATAGTTATTTTTTTCAATGAATTCGTCACGACTCTGTAATAAACACAAGCGATTGAAAAGTAGCTTATCTACAGCAATGAAGCTGCTTGTAGACAAAAAAAACAACGGTTTGTGCCATTTTAGCTTATAAACCATTAACTTTTACCAGAGGTTCTTCAAATGAACTAGAAACCATTTTACAATCAAAATCAAAACAACGTATTATGAAATTATCTGCACAATTTTTTTCACTGTTGTTGGCAATTGTCTTTTTGGCAAGTTGTGGTGGAGGTAAAGAAGGCACCAATACCGACGAAGGTAACAAAGACGGAGGGAAAGCTTCTTTGGGAGAAGCTGCCACAGTAAATACTCCCTCAGGGTTAACCCTAAGAGCTACTCCAAAAACTGACGGGGAACAAGTTAGCCTGATTCCTAATAAAGAAGCAGTCACCATTTTGGATAAGAATGGGCCAGGAGCTACTATTGGCGGGAAAAGCGGTAGCTGGTACAAGGTAAAATATAAAGAAAAGGAAGGGTATGTGTTTAGTGCTTTCTTGAAGATGGGGAGTACTGCCGATAAGAAAGGGGGAGAAGAAAGTGCAGAACAGAAGGAAAATGAATTTGATGCCAACAAATATGCCTTGCCAGAAGCCGAAGACGAGGGGGTTGTGGCGGCACGTTCAGGAGTAATTATTCGTGACCAACCCAGTACGGATGGCAATCAGGTATTGGCCGCTCCTTATGATTCAAAAATGAAAATTTTATCTTTTGGAGAATCAGGACAAATGTGTATTGGTGGTAGAGTAGGAAGCTGGTACAAGGTAAAATACAAAGAAAAAGAAGGGTATGTGTTTAGCCCTTTTGTGAGAACTTACAATGGCTTGAGAAACCCAATGTATATGTTGGTAGAGACCAAGTCAGGAGTGACTTTACGCGACCAACCTACGGCGCAAGGCGAAAAAATTATTGTAGCTCCTGATGCCGCCAATGTAGAAGTGGTAGAAGAATGTAATATATTGGATAAAACCAAAGAAAAGCAGATTGAGGATAAAACAGGCTGGTGGATCAAAGTGAAATACAAAGGTAAAACTGGATATGTATTCAGTGGATTTTTGAAGTATTATTCAGCAGTAGCTGACTAAAGAATAAACTAGTAATTGTTTAACCATATTGTTGTTCCTGAAGGATCAGTTGACGGGACAACAATATTTTTTTTTCCTTTCCCCGTTCTCCTTTGATATAATACATCGAGGCCATTTGTGGAGCCAATATTTTGTGAAAAGCTTGCTTAATCCGGGTAAACTTTTCGTGAATAGAGTTTTCACAGCGATTGACCAGATGAATAATACTTGTTCGCATCATTTGATAATCATTTTTCCGACTAATCTTCTTATAAATAGTCAGCAATTCGGTTTGATGCATTTTTAGTTCGTACAGAGAAATTCCTTCGGGATGTTGTAAAAACAGTAAATACAGCGCCTTGCACAAAGGCGACATTTTTACTTCTTGCCTTACTTTAGTTACAATCCAAAACTTATGGTTTTCGTCGATAAGCAATAAAGGATATTCACTTGCCAGATAAGTTACAAACGAATCGGGCAAGGGCTTAGACACTGTTTTTGGGGATGACTTCATATGCCTGTTATTGTAAGAATAAATGAATAATTTTAAGGTTTACTTAGTGCTTGTCATGTACCCGTTCTCTTTTTTAAAAAATTGTTATTAGTTTTATCTGATTTTTTTACACATCCTATAAAAAAATTCTTCTACAAGAGGGAAAGAAGCTATATCCGATGAACAACAATAATTTTCTTGAAAAATTGAGGGCTAAAGATGTTGTTGCATGGCAAGAAGCCTATGAACGCTATTATCCTAAAACCGAAATGTTTCTGAAATCAATAAGGTATCCGACCGATGATTTGAAAGAAGACGCCAAAGATATTTGGCAAGAAACAGTCACTATTTTGTACTTAAACCTGGTTCAAGGCAAAGAAATAGAAGACTTGGGAGGGTATGTTTTTGGTATTATCAGAAAGAAGGGACTCAAAAAGTTTAATGAAAAAACAAAAAAAAATGAAATAATAGATAACAATTGGCTACCTGCAGAGAACGACCATGAAAGAATTAAGACAATTTACGAAATAGCGGTAGATGTCTTAAAAGAAATGGATGGTAAAAAAGGCTTTAAGCACTGTACTGAAATCATCCGAATGTTCTTCTTAGAGCGCAAAAAAGACCGGGAAATCGCTAAAAAAACCGGACTCAAGGAAGATTATATCAGAGTTAGACGAAATAAGACCTGCTTGCCATACTTCAGGAAGACTTTTATGAAACACTATAAGTTTCCTGATTTGAATAATTAAGACAGTTTTGGAACAAAAATGGAAACCACAGACAGAATTTTAGCATATCTGAGCGAAGAAATGAGCGAAGATCAAAAAATTGCTTTTGAAAAAGAATTAGGCGAAAATCCAGCACTGCGCCAAGAGTTTTCTTTTTATCAGGATTTGAATCTTGCCGGAGACATCTTTGGCGAAGGAGGGGTGGTGGCACAACTGGAAAATACCTGGAACGAAAATCAGGCAAAGCCAGAACAGACCCCCATAGTACAATTAAAGGATAACAACAAACGGATTCCTTTTTTTGGTAATTATAGGTTATACATAGCAGTGGTGCTATTGGTGATTGTTGTGGGCGTGGTGTGGCGTATTCAAGACCAATGGAAATCCTCCAATATTTTGGATGACCCAAAGGCTTATGCTGCCCGAAAAGCAAAACTAGAGCAACAATACCAAAGTGCTCGCATTGAGATGTTTGACCGAGACTTAAAGTTTGGACGTAAAAGAGGAGGAGGAGAAACTTCATACCTTGCTCGTCCTAAACTTGATACACTGGTTGTAGCGCAAGAACCCGTGTTTTTTCAATGGGAGCCGCCCAATTCGGATAAATCGCTTTTATTGGAAATTTTGACTAAAGAAACACAGGAAAAACCCATAAAGGTAACATTACCTGCCAATACAATGAGTTATCGTCAAGGGCTTGTTCCAGGCTTATATTATTGGCGTTTGAGCACGATGAATGCCAAGCTGCCAGAGAAGGTATTAAAGATAGGGCGATTTTATGTCACCAATCTTTATGAGAATGAATAATTTCGCGTGTGAACCTATAATTAAGAAACTTAATGAGTGAATGTCTAGTTATAACTACTGATATAAACTTAAAGTTGATAATTAGACGTATAACGCTATGAATTTGAATGTCATGTTGTTACAGATGACACCTCACATGTACCAAGAATACCACGCAGATTACTTTATCAAACAACCCTGGAATGCAATTTCTTCGTTGGTATTTTTTATCCCGATTACTTACTGGATTTTACAGCTCAAGCCAAACTTCAGGAAGTATCCAATACTCACGGCCATACTGCCCTTGTTGTTTTTAAATGGTTTGGGATCCACCTTGTTTCACGCATTCAAACCCAATATTGTGTTTGGGTTGTTAGATGCATTGCCTCCTATGCTGATGGTGATTTTCTTGAGTAGCTATTTTTGGCGAAAAGTAACGCTCTCATGGAGCAAAGGAGTACTCATTGTGATCGGCTGTTATGGGCTGAACATATTGATGATGTATGTACTGTATGGTATTTTTAAAGTGAAAGGGGCCTTTAATGTGGCGTATTTAATCTCGGGGCTAACTTTACTTACTCCTGCGGTAATGTTTTTGATGAAAACCCGTTGGCAGCAATGGAAACTCATTGCTTTGGCCTTGACTTACATTACATTAGCCCTGGTATTTAGAGTATTAGATAAAGTGGTTCCAGGTTATCTACCAGTACTTACTCAAGGTACCCACTTTTTGTGGCATATTTTCAGTGCATTTGCCGTGTTCCCACTGGGACGATTCCTTATACACGTGCAGGATATTAATTATGATGAGCAAACCAAGCAAACTGAGAAAGAAATGGCCATAAGCTCGTAGCGCTGGCTACCTACACAATTTATAATGTTAGCAGGCGTTTTCATCCAAAATTATCACTGTATGAAAATGCCTGCTTTTTTTATATTATTCTCTTTTTGTACATGCCTTCAGGCATATGCCCAAAAACCTTTGTCTATTTCTAAAGACACCCTTACCTTAGAAGTGCAAGTCTTCCCCAACCCAAGTCCATCCAGGCAATTTTCGGTCGCGATTAACCATTGGCAAGCGGGTAAAGTAAAAGTACAAGTACTGAACGCCCTTCAACGAGTAATTTTTCAAAAAGAAATTACTCCAACTTATGGCTTGTCTTTGCATAGCCTTAATCTGAGCCACCATGCCAAGGGTTGGTATTACCTAGTCATTACAACTGGTCAAACAAAGATTATTAAACGCTTGGAAGGGCTATAACTACAGGGCTATTTTTCTCGTTTAACCCACTAAGAAATAATCATTTAATAACAGAAAATATGGATCAAACCGCTTTTAATCAAATAGTTACCTACTATGTACAACAAAGACTCAAAGGAATGGATTTTGGCCAAATCAGGGCCGAACTTACCGAAAAGAAGGTTACCCATGATACGATCAATCGTTTGATCAAGGCCATTGATAACGAAGAGTTGTATAAAGTAGAGCGTAAAAGTAACCAACAAAAAGGGATTGAATATATTCTTTTTGGCCTTTTATTAATATTTATCCCATTGAGTATTTTGCTATATGATTACGTAAGTGACAATGGTCCTTTGGAAAATTTGCATATCATAATTTACCCAAGTTTTATTTTAGGAATCCCAATGTTCACTTTTGGCGTAAATAAGTATCGTCAAAAACCAGATCGTTATAAAAGCAATTATCCTATGAATGATAAAACTTCTCGTGATCAAGATATCGAGTTTGTTAACTCTCACAATTGGTGGTTTAAATAAGATGATAAAAAATATGGATCAAACCGCTTTTAATCAAATAGTTACCTACTATGTACAACAAAGACTCAAAGGGATGGATTTTGGCCAAATCAGGGCTGAACTTACCGAAAAGAAGGTGACCTCTGATACGATCAATCGTTTGATCAAGGCCATTGATAACGAAGAGTTGTATAAAGTAGAGCGTAAAAGTAACCAACAAAAAGGGATTGAATACCTGTTATTGGGCTTTTTGTTGCTTGTGGTCCCTTGTGTGTTGTTAACTCCCAATGGTTTTACAAAAAATGTAACCGAAGAAGCAATTTATTGGCTTTGTGGGTTTGGTTTTACCTTTGGAATTCCTCTAATGGGGTTAGGAATAAGAAAATACCTACAAACACCAACTGATCATAAAGGCTATCCTACCATACGAAATAGTGCTTCTGGGGAAAGAAGTATTAACTATCATTCTACTGAGTGCTTTGACCTGGATTAGTTTGTTTATCAACAAATTAAAACCTTTCTAAAGCATCTTTGATTCGTTGAATGTGATTCTGCCAGAGTTTATAGGAAAAATAAACCATCATTAATAAAAAGCCTACCATCATTGCTATGAAAGCATATTTTTTGGGAGTTAGTGATAGATTAGCTGCAAAAAATAAAAGCAAAGTGGTTCCATAATACAAGGAACTGATGACCGAAAACCAAGCCATTCGCCTCAATTGTTGTAAATATGCCTTGAGCGATGTTCGCAGGTTAGTGGCTTTTATGGGCGTGAATAATACTATGTATCCCCAAATATTGGTAATAATGGAAGATAATATGCCTGATATAAGCAGGACATTGGCCCAAACTGGTTTTTGTGGGCCGTCAAAAAAATCCTGAAATACCAATAAAAATATAGTAAGCAATACAATCTCTATAACCAATCGCCTTTTGATTTTTTTTAGTTGAGGATGACGTCGAATTTTAGTCATCTGCTGTAATTCTGACTGATGCTTAGGGGTAGGATTTGCATTTTGCCACTGTGCTTTGAATTCATCCAATTCCATAACTTAGGTATTTAGTATTTTTTTTAGTTTTTGCTTGATCCGATTGATACGTACTCCCACATAGTTTTCGCTAATCCCCATAATATCCGCAATTTCCTGATAGGCGTAATCTTCCAGGTATAGCGAAACAATGGCTTTTTCTATATCATTGAGCTGACGCAGGGCCTGGTACATACGTTCCTCCTGTTCTGAAATGTCTTGATAATCACTGGGGTGCAAACTTTCTGGAATATGCTCCTGATAATTCATCGCCACTTTATTTTTACGATAGATAGCAATGGCAGTATTGAGTGCAACTCGATAAATCCAAGTGCTTATTTTAGCTTCATTGCGAAAGCTGTTCCTGGCCTTCCATAACTGAAACACAATCTCTTGGAACAAATCTTCCTGATCTTCTCTATTGTCTCGATAAGTAAGCGCGATTTTGTAAATAATATTCTGATGGGTATCAATCATTTCTATAAAAGCCTCTGACGACATACGCTATTGCTTATTAAAATGAAACTTTTTTCCCATTCGCTGAGCAGTTAAACCAGTGATTCGCTCGTTTTTAAGTTCAAAAGAAAAAATAACTGCTGCTTTTTTACCAAAAAACTGATGAACGTCTTTGGGATAAATCTGGAACTTGGGCCGATTGGCCAACTGAGCATACAGTTTCGAATTATGAGAGGTGATTTTTAAAGTCATTTTACCCGAATTAGAGGTGAAAGTCCCTACATACAACGTTGGGTCAAACTTTTGGGGTGTTTCTTTTTGCATCAAAGGGATTTCCACAAGACGGTCAAAAACGATTTGCTCGATGAACTTCCCTATTTCTTTGACTGGTAAAGTAGACACATTGCTTAAAATAATAATGCTAATTTGCTTTGTTGGATAAAAAGCAAGATAAGAAGAATACCCCCAAGTACCGCCACCGTGATAATAATGCGATGACTCAGAATTGCCAATAAACCAACCGTAGCCGTATTGCTTATGGCCAAAAATTAATTGTTGCGCTTGTGGAGTCAATAACTGATGATTGGCAAAACTCAAACTCCATTTGAGCAAATCATTGGCCGTAGCATACATATCTCCCGAACCTTTGAGCAGTGCATAGTTACGATAAGGGGCTTTTATGAGTTGGCTATCGGCCAATTGATGATAATCAGTAACCAAGTTGGGTAATATTGCCAGCGTACTTCCCGCACCACTATGGCTCATTTTGAGCGGAGTCAGGATTTTTTGCTGCAAAATTTTGGCGTATTTGGCTTGGTAGACTTTTTCCAATGCTCGAGCTAGTAGATAGTATCCCAAACTGGTGTACTTCATTTGGCTACCGGGTTTGAATGTCAATTTCAGTTGATTTAGTTCTTTTATAATCTCGGTGGGTTTAGAAAGGTACTTTGATTTTTTGAGCCAATAATCTTCAATGCCCTCATAATGAGGGAGTCCCGAAGTATGGGTGAGTAATTGATGTAAGGTAATCTCTTTAAATTTTGAGGAGAGATTTGGAACGTATTGCACAATTCGATCGCTGAATTTCAGTTTGCCTGCGCGTTGAGCCAATGCCATCAATGTACCAGTAAAAGTTTTGGTGATGGAAGCAATACGGTACTTTTGGCCAGTATGAAGAATAGTTCCAAGCTCTTGTGAACTTAACCCAATGGCTTGTTGAAAAAGAATTTGATGTTTCTTGGCTACTAAAATTTCCCCACTAAACCCTTGTTGATCGTGTAATACTTGCAGGTACTGCTTGAGTGTTTGTTGGTGAGACTGTTGACTAAATGCGAAATTGATTCCCAGCCATAATACCAGGCAAATGATTAAAAAAGTTATTTTTGAATACTTCATAAGCAAACGATTTATGGTTAAGTTGCTTTTGAAGCGCAAAAACTTACACTCAATAAGAATTTATTTTATATCGTCTATAATCTCAATAATTGATAAACAGATCTTAAAACCAAAACGTCTTCCTTGTTAGCACAAAGAAGACGCTTTAAATAAATACAGGATATCTTTAATAACAAGGTTCTACACAAAACGAGATATGGAATGTTTTGGTAAGAATTTCACTTTTTCGGCAAAGGGTTTCGTCCGAAGCAATGATACCTTCCTTTTCGGCAGCGGCAATCAACTTGCTCACGGTTTTCTCCAGGCGACGTTTTTTCATCGTAGCCAGTTTTTTGGTTTTAAAAGTGGTCTTGCCAATGTTAATATTTTCTAACGTGGCAATTTTCAAATAAAGTTGCTGTATCCAGGTCAACTTTGTCAGTATCAACTGAAAGTATCGCTCAAATTCTTCGGGTACCTTCAGAGACTGCATATTCTGCAACAATTGGGTTACCTGATCATAAAAGCCAAAAAACTCTTGAGAAATACCTTTTTGATAATCATATTTTTTATGTAAATGCCAAGCATTACAAAAAGCCCTTAGCCCTCGCTCGTTAGAGGGTACATTATGCAAAATCAGCGATAAAGTACTTAATTCCTGAATGTTGAAAAAATTACCTTCGTGCTTGAGTTCTACCTCCAGGTTTTCATCATTATGAAAAGTCAACTTAGTGTTAAAAGTTCTGTTTGCCTTGTAAGCGGTAATATCCATATTTTAGTCAAGTTACTGTTAAGGAGATGGGAGGGAGCGTTTATGCTTGATGTGAATTGATGCTCATCCTTTTATTGGTAAGACCTGATCGGCAGTTTTGTACTAAGTCTTTGTAAAAAAAATGCATTAAAAATAAAAAAACCGTCAGGAAAGAGCCTGACGGTAATTATAATTTTTTATTTGGCTGGAACCTTAGCGTCTAATAGACTCTAAATGGCGCGCTTTTTTGTCTTCATAAATATCGGTGATTTTCACCATAATACCGATCTCTTCTACTCCTCCAAAATCAGGGTTGACCGCGGTTCCAAAAGTCTTCATAGAAGGAGAGAGGTGCATGTAGATATTTACCAAGGGTGGCACAATTTCTTTTCGCTCACGCACATATTGGTTCAATACTTTGAATCCCTCTTTGAAATTGAGTCCTTCCAACATTTTGTCAAAAGCAGCAGCATCATAATCAATCACCAAGGGATGTTTAGGCGTAAGCAGATTTTCATTATCTGGAAAGTAATAGTGCATAAAGTGCAGCAAAAACGCTTTACATTCCAGGTTGTAGTGAGGGTACATGGTCGCTTTTCCAAAGAAATACTCTACTTCGGGGTTCATCACCGTGATAATACCCAAACCATCCCAAATATTATCTAGCGCATACAATCCCTTGCGTGGCGAATTGATAGGCTGGTAGGCAGTTTGTACCCAGCTCCTTCCCAATTCAATGGTTTTGGGGAGATAATCTTTGATGAATTTGTCCTCGAACCTGAAGTAGTGTTCTGTGCTTAAACTATGATGACCATCTTCTGATCCAATGGTGTGAAGCACATCGGCACATTTGATGAAGCGATACCCACTAATGATTTCTTCTTCTTCTGGGTCCCACACAATCAGTTGTTGGTAACAGTTCTCCGAAGTGTCATTTTCGTCTATGTCAAGCTCTTTACCAG
>DMXI01000073.1 GCA_003483885.1 Microscillaceae bacterium | reverse complement strand
GCCAACAAAATAAGGCGAAAATCAAGTCCTTGTTTTCCAAGTTAATGTCTTCATAAACAGTTAGTTATAGCCTGTTTTTATTCAAATGCAGTCATTATTAGGTTGACGTGCCTGCGATAGATCGGTATTTACAATTAAACGACTATATTGCTGTGTAACGCATCACGCAACAATATAATCATACAACCATTTGACAGTGTCACTCTGACTGAAGGTTGAAAGGTTATGTAATTTCTATTATTACGCAAACTCGTCACGGTATGGTCTCTCAAAAGTTGGCCGGATCATTTTCCAAATTTGCTCTGAATAATCTTTATTATCCAACATTGAGAAAAGAATATTTGGGTAGGTTTGTTGTTTGAAATATGCGGCGGTTTCTTTGCGTGTATCAAAAGTTTTGAAGACCCTCTTAGATTCAGCCTCAATTGCTAAATATTGTGCTTCTAACGCTTCTTTGATGGATTTGACCCAATTATAAAACTCATCAGGGACATTCTCTAAAAAATCATTAAATGATACGCCAGACTTTAAATGTTCCCAAATAGAAACATTAGAAAATTGAGTGATTAATTGATGAAGCCTGAAGTACTCCTTAAACTTTACCTTTACCCTAAACCCACTTTGGAATTTAAGTACAAATCCTTCTGAATTAGTAAGATTTAGCTCTTTCAGTTGCTGAATGTCTTTGATTCCATCAAACCTGCTCACTACCGGAAAGCCAATATTTTCCAGCGGTAAATCTGCTTCAGACTGATTGTCTATGATACCCAAAAGAAATAACCCTGTTTTTGAGCCATAATCTACGACTATTTTGTTGGCGGGGTATATAATCTCGAACAAGTAAGTTTTCCCTTTTTGTAAGTGCTTGATAGCCTCTTTATATCGGTTATGGAGCCAATCAGAGGCGGTTAAAGCTTGCTGTGAAGCAAAGCTGCTTCTGGTGCAAATCATAGGCTTGTCATTGAGCCAATAAAGAATACCCAGTGACCCATCCATTTTTTCAAAAACGTCAAAGGGTTCTTGAGGAATATTGGGCATATGATCTGCCTGATGTTCTTCCCAATTAAAAAACTTTTTGAAAGGAACCGCTATGTTGTTGAAATCCTGATCCAAGACCCTACCTCGACAGGAGAGCGTTACATCATTCCAATATTTCTCATACTGAGTCTTAGGTGTATAATTATAAATCCATAAATCAGATTCAGGATGCTTTACTGCTTTGATATACCCATCATCAATCATTCTCTGCAAATCAGTAGACAAGTGCTTCATTTGAAAATGGTTTTTAGACGATTTAGAGGGTTATTCTAATGGGTAATTACACAAGTATCAGTTAAAAATTCATTGTGAGGTTACTTCGCAAAAATAGGTCATCTTTCACCAGGAAATTCTGGATAAAACTAGCATGGCGGTAGTTAAGGCTCATTCCAAAGGAGAATAATTTGGTAATGGCAGTCCTTAAATTGACATTCATCAAAAAGCGATAGTTTTCGGTGAGGTTAAAAGAGCGTTCATTGTTGATGTCATAAAATGCCGGTTGCAAATAGGCTACTAAACTTAAAAAAGTCCGGTTTTTTTGATTAATGGTGTAAGTACAACTCATGTAATTGTTCCAGCGCCAAAAATTGGTTTGAGAAGGATACACAAGATCTCGTTCATCCTCTTTTACTTGTTCAAATTCATACATGAGCGATGAGCCGATAGCCAAACTTACCTTCTGGGGAACATTTACCACATCGAAATGCAGCCCAATTCCTCCCAGGTTTCGGTTTTGCAAACGAATAAATTCATTGACTTCATTTTGCCCAAAAATCTCCAGACTCCAGCGATTGGCCGAATCCCGATCTATGGCATAGTTGTACTTCCCATACAAAAAACCAATGCGACGAAATACGTCGGTGCTTCCGTCGGTGCGTCGGGTTTGCCCAAAAACATAGCTTGCCGTACTAAAAATCAAATGGCGTTTGTACACAAAACTGTTACGAAAACTACCAGAAAAGATGTCGTTTTGTCGGTTTCCGCGATTAAGCGATAAACTCGCTCTGATTTGTCCAATATATCCTTGTTTACGGTTCGATGGTCGATAAATTTCGGTGTTTACCTGAGCCAGCAATTCAAGACTACTCAAAACCAACAATCCCAGGATACAAATTTTTTTCATGTCCGTATTTTTTAGATTTAGCTGCGTTTATTTTGTGTTCCAAATATGTAAAATCTGAAGATAAGTTCAATAATTCCAAGAATACTACTGCCCACCCCCAAGGTTATTAGCTGCTGTCCCAATCGTCGGGCATTGTATACATCTACAGTTTGTAGGTTTTGGGTAAGCCAATATAGCCCTATCAGATAAGCACCAAAAAATAGCCCTACACTCAGAAGGTGTTTTTTCCAAAGGGCAAATTCACTGGTAAAGTAAGTGGCATTGCCTACCATCCATAACAAACCCGTGGCCGCAAATAGCACAAAAACTTCTTGGTCAATGAAGAATTGCCGTACGCAATAACCCAGCAGTGTCCACAGTAAGCCGGTTACCAAAATGGTGCTACCCACCCGGTAAGGAGTATTCAATAATTTTGAGAAATTCAATCTGTTTTTTTGATAAAGCCCGACATTTTAAAGCGCTGATATTAAAGGTTTTTGGGAGATTTTCCAAAACAAAAGAACGTTATTCAATCTGGGAATGCAACCTACCAGTCTATATTGGCATCTAACCTTTTAGAACCATCTCATTGAATACTGAACCATGAAAAAACAATTAGTTGCTACGCTCTTTTTGCTAGGGTACGTTATGTTTACCACCAATGTATTTGCCCAGGAAACCACCACCTTTACAGCCAAAGATATCAAAAAGCTTTCCCTAAGTGGATATATTAAAGTAGAGCTGGTAAAGAGTGATGAAGAAAAAGTGGTGTTTACAGTGTCCCCAGCGGTTAAAAGATTGATTAGTGTGCAAGCTTCTAAGGGCAGGATCAGTATTAAAGGGGAATCCAATCGCCTTCAGCAAGTGGTTACCCAAAGACCAATCATCCAAGTGTATTACACCCAATTGGAAGCCATAAAGGCTCGGGAAGAAGCTTATATAACTGGGAAAGAATTCATTCAAAATGAAAAGCTTGATTTGCTGGCCACACAAGGAAGCAAGATGGATTTAAGAGTACACACCCAGGACTTAAAAGCCAATGTACGTACTCGAGCCAAAGTTTTGTTAGCGGGTTCTTCGGATGTTTTTCGGACAAAAGTTAAGAAAGGTGCTTCGCTCAAGGCGCTTGACTTAAAAACGAACATTTGTTACGTGAGTGCGAGAGAACAATCTGGGGCGAGTGTATTTGTTCGGGAAACCCTCTATATGTCAACGGGAACCGGGAGTTTGGTCCAGTACCAGGGCAACCCTAAAAAAGTGTTGAAGCGGAGAGGAATCTCATTGAGTATCGATTTTTGAAATTAAATGCAGTTATCAAATATTAAAGCCATGAAAAAACAATTAGTTGTCTCCCTCTTTTTGCTGGGATATGTTGTGTTTAGCGCCAATGTATTTGCCCAGGAAGCCACTACCTTTTCGGCCAAGGATATCAAAAAACTCTACCTGAGTGGATATTTTAAAGTAGAATTGGTAAAAGGTAATGAAGAAAAAGTCGTATTTAACGCCCCTGAAGATGTCAAAAGGTTGATTAAGGTAAAAAGCGCTAAAAACGAAATCGTTATCAGAGGCAAATCGAAAAAACTTAAGCGTATTTCGCGGCGGCGAGTACACATTCGCATATACTACAAGCAGCTAGAGGCCATCAAGGCTCGGAATGGCGTGTATGTCATGGGTAAGGAACCTATCGAAAACAAGGATTTTAGTTTAGTAGTGATTGAAGGGAGCCAGGTAGACCTAAGAATGAACACTAAAGACTTAAAAGCCAGAGTAAGTATGGGGTCTGAGGCATTGCTTGAAGGAACAACTGATACTTTTCAGGTAAAGGTAAAAATGGGCTCTTCGCTGGAGGCGTATAGTTTCAAAACCAATATTTGCTATGTAAATACTGGCATGGGGTCTGATGCCAGCGTGTTTGCTCGAGAAGCCATTTATATGTCGGCTGGCATGGGTAGCTCTATCAAGTATCGTGGTAGCCCCAAAAAAGTACTCAAATCTAATGCTTGGATGGGAAGTGATATCAATCGGAACTAGTTTTTAGTTCATAGCTCTATTGTTTCGCCTTCGGCTAATGGCTTCATTGTTCCGCTTCGCTTATGGTTTCGC
>DMXI01000257.1 GCA_003483885.1 Microscillaceae bacterium | reverse complement strand
AGTTGCCACAATAAAAAGTTGCTTACTCTCATCTCGCCGCTAGTCCTGATCATGAGTTCAGGGTCGGGCATTTGATCTGTGCTTAGATATTTAGAAAAGAGGCTGGAATCAATATTATTAGGTTCAACTTTACCACTTTTCACATCAAGAGCAATGCTTTTTACAGCATTGATAATATCCCATCTTCCACTATAGCTCAAAGCTAATGTCAACGTAAGTCCGCTATTATCTTTAGTAATCACCTCAGCTTCTTTCAGTTCCTTTTGACAAACCTTCGGAAGATCTTCTGTGTTACCTATTGCCTTAAGCTTCACGTTGTTTTTAGTCAGGGTTTTGACCTCTTTACGTATAGTTGAGACTAAAAGCTTCATCAAGGCTTCTACTTCAGCTTTGGGACGAGACCAATTTTCAGTAGAAAACGCATAAAGTGTGAGATACTTAATGCCTAATTCTGCTGCTGCCTCGGTTACATCTCTCACAGCTTTGACTGCACTTTTATGCCCAAATACTCTTACAGCACCTTTTTTTTTTGCCCATCGGCCATTACCATCCATGATAATGGCTATATGCTGTGGTAAATTTTCAGATTTTATTTTCTCTTTCATTTAAAGCAGAAAGCTTCAAAATAGTGTAAAACGACTATTTCACACCATTTATTAATCGAGATGCAAGTTATAAAAATGGATTGGTTATTTAAATACTTCCTTAGAATAATTACTATTTCATCACTTATTTATCGCCTTTAGAAGGCAAACTACAAGACTATAGAAATAAAGAGGTTGTGAGTTAGAGTTACTAAGGTGAGCTAGAATCTTGTAGTTTGTTAGGTAAAAATTAAAAGGTTCGTACCTTTACTGGACACAATCTTTGAGGAAGTGGTATTACATAACTTAGCGTGAAGCCACTAAAAAAATACATATCTCTATCGGCAGTATTTCCTGTAAAATACCGAGGATCTCTCGCTATACCAGCTTGGTCTACATCTACCCCAATATCATCAATAAAATCGGTAAAGGTAGCACGAGCTCCAAACTCAACTCCCAGGTTTAAATTATCATTCAACATAAATTTCATACCTACCCCAAGAGGTATCGCAATACTGTATAAGTTGTAAGTAGGCAATAAGTTGAATCTGGGAGAGATTTTCATTCCACCTACTCCCAAAAATAAGTACGGAGTCCAGGTTTCAGGAAATTTCGGGTTTTGTCTGAAATCCATAAAATTGTATTCAATTTGTGCCGATAATTCCAGGATATCAGTTTGAAAAAAATGACCACGCAAAGTTGCTATTGGTGCACTGCTTAGTTGATCATTATCGTCTACTCGAGCATACATAAAGTTTCCTCTTAGACTGATAGATTTTGTGAAATTACCTCTATAAAAAGCACCTACTGCAATACGATTCCCGATATTATCAATATGATGAAAGTTTGGGAAATATTGAGACATTTCACCCTTATAAGTAGCTATTCCTGCCATTAGACCAACCTCGTGGATTTGAGCTTTGGAGGTTTGGTAGGCAAATAGTGTTGGAAATATTATTAATATTAAAAGCTTAAGAGATTTCATTTGTTTACTTTAAGAAATGAGCATTTGGTTAGTATTATCTAAAAGTAGGACATTTAAGGCCAACATTGATGATATAAGAAAGCCTAAAACCTGCTGTAATGAAAACATCATTATTCCCTTTTTCTCCTCTTTTATCTCCTCTTATTCCATAACCAGCGATCGTTTCATAGGTATTTCCGTCGCTTCCAGTGTAAGTTATCCTTGGGCTTACTTGCTCAGTAAGTCTAGTCAAGTCAGGTTCACGTGTGCGGCCTGTAAATGCATCATTCGCTTCTAATGTACGGTTAGCAAGGGCTCTTACTAAATCATTTTGCAAATCTCCTGCATCTGCATAGCGATCTGAAACATCGTCTATATAATCGAAAAATAAATAACGTAGTGCTACTTCAAACCCAAAATTGACCCGATCAGTGAGTTTCCATTTTACTCCTACTCCAAATATAGCCGCAGGCTGAATTCTGGAATAGGGCTTTGCATAACCTTCTACTCCTGACTGTTGCCCTTCAGTACCTAACGGTTGAAGTGCTACCCACTTACCTCCAAATTCTTCTGGAGTTTTTGCCTTTGGATTATGATGAAAAACAGCAACTCCTGCCAATACATAAGGGGTAAAAGGTACCCGACGGTAATATCTACCTCCACTACCTAATATATCGTAGGTTCCTACAAGGGATAATTCTTTGATATCGTTACGGAAATGGTTGTTTCTGAGAAAACGATAACGGTGTCTTTCGTTATTTGGGCTAGCCGAAACAAAGTCATTACCAAGCAGTCTACCGTAGGTAAACTCTAATCTTACATGAAAATTCTTGCCTAATTTTCTTTGTACATTTACCGATATACTAGGGCGCAAAAATCGCCACTCTGGAGCTACATATTGAGATAAAGGGTTCATATCCCCAAAGTAATTAATGGTCCCAATTTGTGCACCAACCGTTAGAAAACCTTCTGTTTTTAAACGAAAAAACCTTCCTTGTGCATTTACACTATAACCGGTAAGAGATAGTAATGTGAAAATTAGTAGTATTTTATACTTATTCATACCACAGCTTTTTTTACAAATATACCTATTTAACAATTTTTAGTATTTCATTTAATTGCGAATGTCCAGTCCCCAACTAAGCTTCTTTCTTAATGTGTTTAAAAAATTATCTTCGTTCATCTTGAGCAATTGGGTTCGAAATCGCTCTTTCTTTACTGCAATTTGCACTGATGCATCTATCACTTTCGATCGTGAATCTAATGACACCAAAAAGTTTTTGCTTCTACCTTCAATTTCAAATGAAATAATACTCTCATCTGAAATAATCAAGGGTCTGACGTTCAAATTATGAGGGCTAATAGGAGCTATAATAAAGTTATTAGACTCTGGTAACACTACCGGACCTCCACAACTCAGAGAATACCCCGTAGAACCTGTAGGTGTAGAAACGATTAAGCCATCTGCCCAATAAGAGTTTAAATATTCTCCGTTGATGTAGGTATGAACTACAATCATTGAAGAGGTATCTCTTTTAGTGATAGCCAATTCATTCAACCCAAAATTTAACCCATCAAAAATATCGGTTTCTGACTCAAGGCTTACTAAACTACGTGAGTCTATCCGATAATAGCCTTTACAAATATTACTAATTGCAGCTCCAATTTCTTCGGGCCAGGTAGTTGCCAAAAAGCCCAAACGACCAGTATTGATACCTAAAATTGGAATCTCTTTATCAGCTACATGAGTAACGGACTCAAGTAAAGTGCCATCTCCTCCTAAGCTAAATAAAAAATCAGCGTGTTTTAAATCATCCTTGTTGGTATAAACAAAATCAACTTTTGGATTGATCCCTACCTGTTTCAAGAAATCATTAAATATTGATGATACTTGAACATCAATTCCTCGCTTTTCTAAGTCCTGGAACATTTCCTCCACATATATTTTGGCTTCTGTGCGGAAAGTTCTACCATGTATGGCAATGTTCATTCGTTCAAACTATTTCACTAACGAAGAAAAATCTATCATATTGAAAAATAAATCCTTTTGATATTTAGTAGGATCAGACTGATCTGATTTTACCCTCTCACACTACGGATAAAGTCAAATCAAAGTTATGGTGACTGGGAGATAATTTTTTAAATGAAAAATTCTTGTTGGTTTATGTAGAAGATTTTTGAAATATGATTCTTAGTATACAGTTAGCATTATTCGTTCCAGTCGATTATTCTATCTTATAAGTCAAGATATCTAAACAAAATATCCAGACGTTCTTTATCTACTTCTTGGTTTTCAGCAGTTTGAAATTTAGCAATGATACGATACCCAAAGCGCTCAAAGGTAGCAATAATTCGGGTCAAATCAGTTTTATCAACTTTGATTGTTACATTAATCTTTGAGGGATCGTTATTGTCTTCGGCAATGTAGGTACTCAATATCTTTGCATTGTTCGATTCTACCAAACGACTTATTTCAGTTAAGGAATAGTCTCTTTGATCCATCCAAAGTACAAAAATAGCCCCAGCTTCTTTCATTGCAGTTGATTTAGCAAAGGCGCTTAGGGTATCATTCATAGTAACTACTCCTAAAAAATTCCCCTCTTCCCCAAGTACTGGAATCACCTCAATTCCGTGTCTGTCTGCGGTCTTGAGTACATCATAAAAGTGTTGATCATATGTCACATACACCTCCTGTCCGATCAACTGCAAATCTTTAATTAATGCCTCATGATTATTGTACTTGTATATAATGTCTTCTCCAATTAACCCTACATAATCGCCATTATCCACAACGGGTAGTTGATTAACCCTCAACTCTTCCATCCAGTTCAATGCCTTATTGATGGAGTCAGTAGGCTTTAATGGAGGAATCATATGGTTAATTAACTCTTCAGCAATCATAATTTTGATGTTTATTTTGTTGTGTTTATTCTGGAATTTGGTCTAATAGACCATACACTTATTACATAATTGAATAATGTATAATTGGTTTTTATAGTTCAAAATATCAATTAACTAATAAAATGTATAACGAGATTATTTCAGTCGTATGTTAACAACGACAAAATATTCATTTCAGGTATTTTGAAGGTTGTTAAAGAAATTTTGTTATGAAATATCCTACGTAATCTCATCAATTTTTAGGATTGACATATAGGCACTCCTACTTACTTTTTTAACACGTACTTACAACAATTTGTTGAATAATTGCCTGTTAAGTAGATGTTAGCATAGGTTGTAAATTAAGCATAATCAACTGATAATTCAAAACCTGTAATTTGGAGCTGGCGTAAGTTTTCCAGGTAAAAACTGTATTCGTAAGCCATTTATCATAAGAGATCTTGATAAACCTTGTCACTATATATTTGACAATGTATATGGCAAACGCCCCTAGTTTTATTTTATTTTTGTGGGTATGTAACTAATAAAATACAATTTACAATGTTTGTGAATTGTATACCTGAAAACTTCTTGAATGTTAGATCTGCAAGCTCGTTGTTGGTTGTTTTGCTTACTTTGTTTTATCTTAGCCTCACATTGAGTTCTTAATCATTTCATCTAAATCTTTTCTATTCTTTTTACCAGCCACTTCTTTTCCAAGCTTCGTAAAAACACCATGTAAATAGCTTTTTTCCTGGATTTTATTGTTGAAACTACCTGCGCCAGTTAAGGCCCACACTACAAACATCATCACAATGGCAAACTTTAGTAAGCCAATCACTCCACCAATAATGTTATCCCAACTACCTGGAAAATCATAATCTATCTCTGTTTTGAAATGATCCCCAATCTTATCTAACAGAAAGCCTGCCAATAAGGCACCTCCTACAAATGCAAGTTTAGGATAAAGGTTTTTATCAAAGATGAAAACGTATTTATTAAGTAAGCCTAATGCAAAGCCTGCTACTTTGAAACAAATAATGAATGCAATAGCAAAGTGCAAAATACTTACCACTTCGGCCAAAAGTCCTCTACGAAAACCTATGTAAGCACCCCAGCCCAAGGGGGCCAGGAGGATTACATCAAAAATTAAATAAACTAATGAATCTTTCATATGAGTTCAATTTTAGGAGATATTGGCTAGTAATGTCTTAACCATATTAGCTATGGCTTTGCCATCTGCTTGTCCTGCCAGTGCCTTAGACGCATTCCCCATTACTTTCCCCATATCTTTGGGTCCGGTGGCTCCTACTTGACTAATAATTTCATTGAGTTTTTCCTTTAACTCATCTTCTGAAAGTTGCTTAGGTAGATATTTTTCGATTACCTTAATTTCATCTTCTTCATTTTTGGCAAGTTCAGCACGATCTTGCTCATGGTAAATACGAGCTGATTCTCTTCTTTGCTTAGCGGCTTTGCTCAATAATTGAATTTCGTCTGCTTCACTCAAAGCCCCACTATTACCATCCTTAGTTTCCTCTAACATGATCAACGACTTAATGGCCCTTAATGCTCTAAGAGCATCTTTATCTTTGGATTTCATGGCCTCTTTAATATCGGTATCAATTTGGGATTTTAAACTCATGTCTTTTCTAGTTTTAGGTTTTTTCTGGAATAATTCTTTTATATTATTGTTCTGATTTTATGTTTATAAAACTTATAAACATAAAAGTTTCATTTAAGCTTATATACTGATTTATAGACAGTTTTGATTTTTCATAATAAAGTAAATTTACATAAAAAGTACTAAAATGACCAAACTTAGTGTGAATATCAACAAAGTTGCAACTTTGCGAAACGCTCGGGGGGGCAGCAACCCTGATGTTGTGAAAACTGCTCAGGATTGTGAAAGGTTTGGCGCACAGGGGATCACTGTTCATCCTCGTCCTGATGAACGACATATACGTTACCAAGATGTGCTGGATCTGAAAGATATTATAACAACTGAATTTAATATTGAAGGTAAACCTAATCCTCGTTTTATGGGTTTGGTAAACGAAGTGAGGCCTACTCAGGCTACATTAGTACCTGATGCTGAAGATGTTCTTACTTCGGACAATGGATGGGATACTATCAAACATGAAGTTTATTTGACAGAGATTATTCAAGAGTTGAAGTCGAAAGGTATACGTACTTCTATTTTCATTAATCCAGAAGAAAAGTTTATTGAAGGGGCAGCCAAGGTAGGAACGGATAGAATTGAATTCTATACTGGCCCTTATGCAGAACAGTATGGCCAAAACAAAGAAGCAGCCGCAGAAGCTTACGTTCGTTGTGCAAAACTAGCCACTAGCCTTGGTTTGGGTCTAAACGCGGGACATGATTTAGACTTGAATAACTTGCGTTATTTAAAAGAACAAATTCCTAATCTTAAAGAAGTTTCTATTGGTCATGCGTTAATTTGCGATGCATTATATTATGGACTGGAGAATACCATACAAATGTATCTGCGAGAACTTCAATGAGTTTGATTTATAGAATTATGTTACATTGAAAGTTTTTATTTAAAATAAATAATGCCGTTAGACTTTCTTATCAACAGAAAATCTAACGGTTTTAGCCGCTATTAACCGTTTTTAAACGTCCTTTTCTTTTAACCAACGAATAGCTGCTGCTTCATCTTCAAAGTTTTTGTAAGTAATTCCTTCGAAAACATTTTCTAGTTGTTCGGCAGAAAGGGATGCAAAAATATTACTCGAAATAATCGTAGCTGCGTACTTTAAACCAAGTTGTGCTGCCGCTGGCTGCCATTCTTCTGCAATCCATTTCTCGATGCCTGGTGGATATGGCCCTTTGATTTCAGTATTGTAATTTAAAATCTTCCTGCGTCCAGTAGTTTTCAAGACCTCTAGTTCCTTCTCGAGTCCTGCTCTTGAACGTTCCATTTTTTGAAAACCAATCCAGCGTGTCGTAATCCAGTCATTGTCTTCTGAAGCCTCAATCTCAAAAAAAGCTTTAACATCTTCTAATATCTCTTTTTGGTAGTGTGTCATGGTGGTCCATCGTTTAGGTTAACGTATTTGGTTTATTTTCAAGTTAGTTAATAAAAATATCGTCAAATACATACAAAAAGTTAATATTAATGGTATTAACAATGAATTTACAGTTTTTAGAAAATAAAAAGACTCTCCTTTATATTGTGTAAGGAGAGTCTTATGTATGATTATTCGATAAAATGAATGCCTTACATATGAGTTGTCAAAATTTTATCTCAAACTCATTAGGTCATTTTTACTTTTCTACCAGGAAAATCTCTCAAATACTCAAGATCAGATCCTTCTTTACTGATCAGCCATAATATCGGACAAATGGCTCTTACTGTTGGGTTAGATGCATAACCATCCGTAAAATAAATTAAAGCATCGGGACGGTAAGAGTCATTGGCGTATTGCAAAGGTGGCTCAAACGCTGTTCCTCCTCCCCCACTCACAGTTTTTGGAGTTTTGCCATTGTAATAGTACTCAGAATGAATCGCAGTATCACATTCTACTACAAATACCTCCGTGCCTTGCTTCCAAATATGGTATACTTCATTGAAAAAGTCTTTCAACTCGTCCATGTTTATACTACCTGAGGTATCAATTGCGATCAACAGTTTTTGCTTTTTCTTTACTTTAATCCCAGGGTTTGTACCATATCTTTTCGAAGGTCGTCTTAGGGTATTTCTAATTTCGGTACGACTACTACTATTGGCGAATAACTTCAGTACTCGTTTCCAGTTAACCACTGGTACCAGTGATTTTTCAAATTCCTCAAGATATTGTTGTAAACCAGCAGGAAGTTTACCAAAATCCTTAGACTTTACTCGTTTTAAGGTATTTTCCAAAGCTTGATTCACTGCGGCCTCGGCAATGTCTTTTTCGGCACTGGATAATTTATCTATTTCTTTCCAGAAAGAGTGGCGCTTTTGGTTTTCAGCATCCTGGTCCAGAAAGTTTTTCAAGTTTTTCCAGGATTGGTTATTCTCGGCTTCCTCTTCGTTTTTACCATCAGCAA
>DMXI01000188.1 GCA_003483885.1 Microscillaceae bacterium | reverse complement strand
TCGGATTGGTTGGTTGGATTTCGGGTCACGGTGGTAAATTAGTTACTTCATATTCCCATCAAATCACCAATCTTGACCAAGATTCTACTTTTAGCACGCCGTCTTTCAGCGTAAAAAAGGGAAAGATTTATCGGGTAAAGATTACCTCAGGAAAAATGTCTAATCAATGGATAGCAGTAGGCGTAAATTTGCTGGACGATGATGACTTAGTGATCAATGAATTTGAAACGGAGTTTTGGCACGAAAGCGGTTATGATGAGGGGTATTGGAGCGAAAGCGATTATGAACAAATTATATATTTTAAGGCCACCAAAACTGAAAAATTGTCAGGAGAGGTTTACTGGATAGAAGGAAGAGGAGGCAAGAAGGTGCCACACATTAATGCTATCAGTTTAAAAATCAATGTTGCTGGAACCAAAGTAGCAGCCAATTATTTCCAGTTGATTTTCTGGGTATTTGGTGTACTTTTTTTCATACTTATGATGAGATATGGCAAACCCTAAAACCTGGTAGGTTTACCCTAAGAAAAACCTCCATTTATAACGATTTACAATTAAAACAGCATTCATATGGCATTCCGGGATCCTTTTTCAAGAATGAGCACCCGAGCCTTTGTATTTTGGCTCTTTGGAGGGATTACGCTCATTAGTCTTGTGTTGATGATTGCCGAAACCAATGAGCAACCGGTGGGTAAATACTATGCCCACACATTGACAAACCACACGCAAGACTCATCCTTTACGGTGCCTGCTTTTAAGGTAAAGGAAGGGACCCTGTATCAGATAGTAGTTCAAAATCAAGATGCATCAGCGAATTGGGTCGCAGTGGGTATGAGTTTGTTAGATAAAGAAGAACAGGTAGTGAACGAACGAGAAATGGAGTTTTGGTTTGAGAGTGGATATGACCCCGAAGATGGCTCGTGGAGTGAGGGCAATAAATCCGAAAGATTTAATTTTAAAGCCTCCAAAACTGGCAAATTATCCGCCGAAATATACTGGTTAAGAGGTGGTAGTACCATTCCTCAATCTTATCAATTAACCTTTAAAATTAGCGAGACGGGGACTAGACTCGTATCGACTTATTTTCAGAACATGTTTGGATTTTTTTTCGCCATCACAATGCTTTTAATGTTTTTTTGGCGTAAAGAAAGCTAGTTTTAGCAGGTTATTTGCTAATCAGTTATGAAAGTCGAGACGACTTCATTGTGATTCATACAAAAAAATAGTATGTTTAGTTTCTGGCGAAATTCTTAAAATTATGAGAGACTACACCCGTATTCTGATTGTAGGTATTACCATTGTATTTTTGGTGATGCTGTATCTATCTGGTTCACAAGGCTGGTGGGTGTCTTCTTTTCGTAACGATCGGGTAATTCGAGAATACCAAAAAGAACAACGAGCTTATGGGGCAGGGTATTATGGAACTGGAAATCGCTCAGGAGGGCTTAGAAACCGCTCAAATCGTAGCTTTCGAGGAGGAAGTCGTCGTGGAGGAAAATAACCTAATTGATAATTGAAAATATAAGTAAACTATCTGAATATGAATTTGTTAACGATTTTTTTGCAAGAAACTGCTCCATCTACCAGAATTAGTATTCAAGATGGAATCATAGAAACCCTCATTTTTGTAGCCATTGGTATGGCCATTGCCTTTGCTGCCTTTAAGCTCATCGACTTAATCACCCCCGGAGCACTCTCTAAGCAAATAGCCGAAGACGGTAATGTGGCGTTGGCAATAGTGACAGGTGCATTGATTTTGGGAGTGTGTATTATTATTGCGGCGGTATTAAGTTCATGAATAAACCCTCAAACATTCAAACAAGTCTTACTCAAAAAGCTTCCGTGCCGATACTGTTAGTATCGGTTTTTATTATTGCTATTTGTGGCATTTTGTATGAATTGCTCATTAGTAGTATATCCGCTTATTTTCTTGGAAGCAGTATACTTCATTTTTCGCTTACTATAGGGCTATTCTTATCCTTTATGGGCTTAGGAGCCTATTTTTCCCGTTTTATTTCTGATAAAAACCTACTCGATCGTTTTATTATTATAGAAGTATGGCTGGGAGTAATAGGAGGAGCTTCAGGAGCCTTGTTGTATGTAAGCTATGCCGTTACCGAAAATTATTACCTCATTGCCTTTCTGTTGTTAGGAAGCATTGGTACGCTGGTAGGGTTAGAAATCCCCATCTTAACCCGTATCATTCGAGGGTACTTCAATCTCAAAGATACCCTCGCACAAGTATTATCCTTTGATTACCTGGGAGCCTTGATTGCTTCAGTACTGTTTCCGTTGTTTTTATTGCCTTACATGGGGCTTACCCGCACCTCATTTTTTATTGGTTTGCTCAACCTCAGTGTGGCTTTGTTTAATATGGTCATTTTCAAAGCCCAATTGGCTCGTTTTAAACAAATGGTAGTGGTGACCCTATTAATCACGATCGTATACATTGTAGGCTTTTTTTCAGCTTTTACCATTAGTGGTTTCTTTGAGCAATTCCTATATCAAGACGATGTAGTATACACCAAGCAGTCTCCTTATCAGCGATTAGTAATTACCCAATGGAAAGACGATACCCGTTTGTACATCAATGGCAATCTGCAGTTTTCCTCTATAGATGAATACCGCTACCATGAGTCGCTGGTACATGTGCCTATGGCATTGGCCAAAAAACCAGAGTCAGTATTGTTTTTAGGAGCAGGCGATGGCTTGGCCATTCGTGAAGTGCTTAAGCATCCTGAGGTAAAACAAATCCATGTAGTAGATTTAGACCCAGAAATGACCAAACTTGGTCGGGAACATACGGTCTTTAAAAAAATGAATAAAAGAGCATTTGAAAGCCCTAAAGTCAAAATATTCAATCAAGATGCTTTTAAGTTTGTTGAAAAGCAGGCGCAGCAATTTTACTCTTTAATCATCATCGATTTACCCGATCCCAATGATATTAACGTAGGTAAACTCTACACCCGAGAGTTCTATTCACTGGTAAAACGTCGTTTGGCCAAAGATGGAGCCATGGTTACCCAATCTACATCCCCATTTTTTGCCCGCAAGGCTTTTTGGTGTATCAATCGCACTCTACAGGAGGTTTTTCCAACGGTTGTGCCTTATACAGTCAATGTGCCATCTTTTGGTCAGTGGGGATTCAATATGGCATTAAATTACCCCATTGCTCGTCCCAATCAGGTGTTTGACAAGAAAAACCTGGCGGCTTATCTTAATGAACAATTGTTTACAAAAAAGCCTACTTTCAAGAAGCAATTACGCTACCTTACGCCTGAGGTAATCAATAGTTTTTTGTACTTCGATAAAGATATGACCCAACAACCTACCGAAATCAATACCCTCAATACCCAAAAGCTGGTGCAGTATTATGAAGAAGGCTGGCGAAATTATAACCGATAGTATCGCAAACAAGCTCAACAAAAATGTTCGCGATCGTACAGCCACTGTACAGAAACAAGACACGAAGAGTTAATGGTTGATTTATAAGTTGTTGTTTTTCAGGGAGATAAAGCTTAGGAACGATATTTTGGTATATGAGTAGCTAAAGTACCTTGCATAACCAAATAATTAAACCATATACTCCTCATGATACGATACTATCTGAAAATAACCTTCCGTGGTTTTCTCAAAAACCGGATAAGTACCCTCATCAATTTATTGGGATTGGGGGTAGGCATGTCCTGTGCGATTATGTTGTTTTTGTACATTCAAGATGAGCTAAGTTTTGATAAGCACCACAAAAACTATGACCGTATTTATCGGGTAACTTCTCATTTTAAAATTCCAACTGAGGAAAGAAAAATCCCGTTGACTTCCGCTATACTTGCCCCTACTTTGAAAAAAGATTTTCCAGAAGTAGAAGAAGCTGTTTTTTTCTATAGAAAGCGACAAGCTTTTATAGCTACTGGAGATCGTAAGTTCTATCAGAAAAAAGTATACTATACTCAATCGGGACTTTTCAAAATATTTGACTTTGAATTTATTTCAGGAAATCCACAAACGGCGCTCACTAAACCCTACACGATTGTATTAACTGAAACCGTGGCCAAAAAGGCTTTTGGAAGTGCCCGACTTGCTATTAACCAAATCATTGATGTAGGTAATAAAGAAAAGGCAACGGTAACAGGTGTTATCAGAGATTTGCCTCAAAATACCAATATCCAGTTTTCGGCGCTGGTATCGCTCAATAGTTTAGATTTAGATGCATCGTATCTTAATAAATGGCACAATGCCAATGGACACACCTTTATGACATTGAAGAAAGGAGCCAGCATAGAAACCTTTCGGAAGCAGGTGAAAAATTTGATTTATAAGTATACCAAAGAATCAGATGAGTTTAAATATTGGTATGATGTACAAGCTTTAGGCGATATCTATTTAAGGTCAAATGTGGCAAATGCCGATGAGATTGGCCCACGAGGAAATATGGCATATATCTATATATTTTCGGCTGTAGCCTTGTTTTTATTAATTATTGCGGGCATCAACTATATGAATTTAGCTACGGCTAAATCGACCAATCGTGCCAAAGAAGTAGGAGTGCGAAAAGTACATGGCGCTTATCGTCAATCACTTCTGAAGCACTTTATGTTAGAATCTATCCTGATTGCTTTTTGTGGGTTAGTGGTTGCTTTACTTTTGGCCGAGATTACTTTACCGCTTTTTAATCAAATATCTGGCAAAAGCTTGACCATCAATTATATGCAGCAACCAGCCTTGATTGGCTTGTTTATAGGAGTTACGATTATCATTGGGGGATTAAGTGGAGTATACCCAGCCTTTTTTCTTTCTGGGTTTAACCCTGTATTGGTATTGAAAGGCAAGTTTAGCCGAAGCAAAAAAGGATCATCTTTGCGAAAAGGTTTGGTGATAGTACAGTTTACAGTATCTATAGTCATGATGATTGCCACCTGGATTGTGTATCAGCAGTTGAGCTATGTCAACCAACAAGATTTAGGATTTGATAAAGAACAAATGGTGATCATAGATCTAAAAGGTAAGACTAAAGGGAAGGTAAGTTTATTCAAAAATCGTTTGGCAAACGATGCCAATATTTTGAAGGTTACCAGTACTACTGCGGTACAAGGCTCTGATGAGAATGATAATTGGGGGATAGAGATTGAACAGGCAGATGGCAAAAAAAAGGTAGGGCATACTGATGTATTTCTGGTAGATGAGGATTATACCCAGACAATGGGAATTAAAATACTGAAAGGGCGATCACTCCAAAAGCGAGATTTAAAACAAAAAGGAGCCATAGTAAATGAAGCTTTGGCCAAAAAATATGGCTGGAAAGACCCATTGGGCAAGCAAGTAGGTAAAGCAAAAGTAGTAGGAGTAATGAAAGACTTTCACTTGACTTCATTGCATGACCAAATCCAACCCTTGACGTTATTTTTGGTAGAAAGACCAAGAAAACTCATAGTAAAAATCAACGGTAAAAATGTTTCTACAGCACTTCGTTCTCTTAAAAATACGTATGAGTCTATTGACCAAAAGCATCCATTTGAGCCTTACTTTTTAGATCAAACCTTTGCCCAACAATACCAAGCGGATGAAAGGCGAGGACAGGTGCTCTTGGTTTTTGCTGGGTTGGCCATTTTTATTGCTTGTTTGGGTTTGTTTGGATTGGCCTCATTTACCGCAGAGCAACGCACCAAAGAAATGGGCATTCGCAAAGTATTGGGAGCTTCGGTGGCGCATTTGATGGTGTTAGTTTCCAGACAGTTTCTCAAACTGGTATTGATCGCCAATCTGGTAGCTATTCCATTGGCATATTTCTTTATGGATAACTGGCTCCAAAATTTTGCTTACCGTACCGAGGTTTGGGAAAATTGGTTTGTGTTTATATTATCTACTTTGGCTGCAGTGAGCATCACTATCCTAACGGTTAGCTTTCAGGCTTTTAAAGCCGCCTCCGTAAATCCTGTAAATGTGCTGAAAAATGAATAAGTCAAGAGGGTAAATTCAAGCAATATTGTATGCGATGGTTGCATTGTTCTGTAATACATTACGGAACAATGCAACCATTTAGCTATTGAGATAGGTGAAGGGGATCTTTAGTGAGTTTCGGCTTCATCTACGGGGTCTTTCTGTTGGCTCAAAAACTGCGAATGTTGGTTGGGTACTTTTAGGGTAATTTCAGTGCCTTTTCCATAGTCACTTTCCAATGAAATATTCCCTTTCATTTTGTCTACCGTTTGTTTTACGATATACAAGCCTAAGCCAGAACCTTCGGCATTTTCGGTGCCTCTGAAAAACATATTAAATACATCGTTTTGGTATTCCTTGGCGATGCCTATGCCGTTGTCTTTAAAGATCAACTTGGCCCCATTTGCTCCAGTAAGGTCTATTTGAATGTTGAGAAAGCTATCAGCAGAAATATTTTGGTATTTGATAGCGTTGGAGATGATATTATTTAAAATAATACGCAACCGAAGTGGTTCACTGTAAAATTCTTGACTACCTTTTACGGTAACATCGTGAGTAACCCGATCATAATTTTTCATAAACTTCAAATCCTCAATGCAATCATTGATCATGGCTTCAAAGTCAATTTTTTCGGTTACTACGTCAGCCCGGCCACTACGCGAATATTCAAGCAAAGATTTGATAAAGTTATCAAGCTTTAAAGTACTTTTCTCGATGAGTTCAATATAGCCCATCAGGCTTTTAGCATTTTCTCCGTCTAGTTTTGAGAGATTGACTAGTCCCAAAATAGAAGTAAGTGGTGCCCGCAAATCGTGAGAAACTTTGTACACAAACTGATCTAATTCAAAGTTGCGAATTTCAAGTTCCTCAAGTGTTTTCTCGAGGTTATCACGCGAAGCAGAAAGTTCTTTGTTGGTGTGTATGGTTTGCTCCAATAGCTCCTGGATTTTTATTTCCTGTTGTTTGCGTGCGGTAATATCATTGGCCACCGCGTATACATGGTCTCGAGCATAAATCGCTCGCCAATCTATCCATTTGTACCCGCCATCTTTGCACACACAGCGATTAATAAGTTCTTTGGTTACACCTATGTTTTCGTTGAGCTCTTGGAAATACTCCTGGGTAGCTTGTTTGTCAGCCTCGTGTACAAAGTGAAACAGAGGATATTCTGTCATTTCCTGCCAATTGTAGCCCAAGGCATCCGAAAACCCTTTATTGGCAAATACCAGATTACCATTTTTGTCGGTAATAATGACAATGGCCAGCAAAGACATGTCAAAAAAGCGGCGGAAACGGGCCAGTGGAGCATCTTGCATAATAGCAATGCTGGCAATCATGTAGACATGATGATCTTCAGATTTGGCCAGTTTACCTTTAATCTGCTGTGTTTGGTTGTTTTTAGATACAATTTGGCAATTAAAGGTCGAAAACTTAATATCAGATTCTTGAGATTTATGTAAAGGTTGAGCCGCCAGGTTATCCAGGGTTTCCTGCAGAGTATTGCGATCTTGCTCGGTGAGAAGGCTAACAAATTCTCTGCCGATGAGTTCGTCTTTGGAATAGCTGAGATTTTTAAGAAATAGCGCATTTATCTCCACAATTTTACCCGAGGAATCCAACATGCAATGCATTTCAGAAGATAAGTCCAGCGATATTTTGGTATCCATAAATGATATATGGTATGATAGCGATTACAAACTCTTGTGATTTTAAATATAAATCAATAAATGAGTATCTACAATTTAATAAATAATAACTTGAGTTGTTTAAAGATACAAAATTCAAGCCCAAGTTGGCTAGTATTCTAGCTTGTAGGGGATGAGGTTAAAGTTGAGTTTACTGTCTTCCATAAAATCCTCTGCTTCCGCCAGAATGTCGTAATCATCGTCTGGGTAATACCAATTAATTTCTATCTCTCCGCCCTTTTCTTTGAATTTTTTGAGGGACTTAAGAATATTGAGAATAGCTTTTGAAGAACTAGTATTGAAGT